>CAIVGC010000218.1 GCA_903905335.1 uncultured Methylococcaceae bacterium | reverse complement strand
ATAAACTTAGCTGCAAACCTCATTCCTGAATAATATTCAGTCACTTTTAAACAGATTTATGTCAACCTCAGATTTAAACACAACACTTGAAACAAATAACAACCTTGATCTCAATTTCTTATCTATCAGCGATGAAGCAAACCAAACATTTTTAACAACGGCGACCTATATTAACCGTCTTCATTATGAAGAACTTTTGCTTAAATCAAAAATACGAGAAATCAATAAGATATTTAACTTATAAATAACCCTTTTAAAACCGCCTTAACCCAATATATCTAGTTGTTAATTGAATCCCTTCAAACTTCATTTCTATAAACCAAAGAAACCTAGAACAAAGCCTACAAGCTTAGTATAATCAAATACAATTGTTGTGGCTTATCTATACTTACCTCTCATCACCTCATGAGATAATAGTCATGTATCCATTGTGCTTTTACACTATCCCCTTAGCTTATGACGACTACCCCAGTCAAACCACCGTTCAAACAATCATCTTTATACGGCCTCGTCATTATCTGCGCTGTTATTGTTTCAGCTAACGCTTTACTTATAGGTACCCTAGTCCTCGCACATCAACAATGGGCTATCAGATTTAACACATCTCAAGCAATTTTACTGAGCACCTTATTAATCTGCTTGATATTAATACCACTAATTCATTTCTTTTTATTAAAACCTTTACGCTTAGAAGTCATTCAAGTAAAAGCCCACTTTGATGAAAAAACCCGTGAAAACCAGCAGTTATTTGAAGCGTTAGATAATTATGCGCCAATAAGCTTATCTGATTTATCAGGCCGCATTATTTATGCTAATGCTTGGTTTTGTGAAATAACCGGCTATAGCGAAAGAGAACTACTACAGCAAGAACACAACATCATCAATCTTGAGCATCAAGATCCCAAATTTATGCGCCCAGTATGGCGCACCCTTAATCATGGCGAAGCATGGAAAGGAGAGGTTTGCGATAGCACGAAACAAGGACGTATCTATTCGGTCGACAATACACTCATTAGAATGTATGGACCTGATGGCAGACCTTTACAATATGTTGCTATTCGTCGTGACGCTACGCAAGCCAAGAAAAATGAAGCCAATCAATTAGTGTTACAACATTTACTTAACACTAATACTGATATGCTAATGATCACTGATGCAACCGGCTACATTACTACTATCAATAGCGCCTTGGCCCATTTTAGTGGCTGGCAACAGGAGCAAGTGATCGGACAATTGCCAGAAATTATGAGCTCTCCTTATACCGATGCAGACAAATTAGCCGAGATGCAGCAAAGCCTTCAACAAGGCCAAGCTTGGAATGGTCGACTACAAAACCGACATCATAGCCAACTATCAGGTTCCGGTGAACCCGCAGAATATTGGGTAGAAATTGATATTACTCCCTTACATAGCCCTAAAAATGAATTTATAGGCTGCTTGCAAGTACAACAGGACATCACCCTTACCGTACTCAAAGAACAATCGCTACTATTAGAGAATGCAGATAACGCGCTCTATTTAGAGATAGTCAGTATTTTGCAACAAGTTTTGCCTTTGAAAATACGCTTTACTCTAGTGTTGGATTGTTTAATGCGTTTAAAAGGTCTAGGTCGACAAATCAACGGTATGATAAAAGGTGGCATGTATATTAAAGAGCCCGATCAAGATCAGTTTCAACTTTGGATAGTACATGGTGAATTCAGTGATGACTTTATGCACAATGAACAACATTGTGCCATAGGTGCAGGTTTATTTGGTGAAACGGTGACTGCGCAAAAACTAAAGGTCTCTAATGAATGCTTTTGTGACTTACATTATGAGGCTGTTTCTGATGACATGAAAACCCACGGCCATTATCTAGTTCCTATTGTTCTAGAAGGTAATACCTTAGGCCTACTTTTTCTTTATACCCAGCGTTATCCAGTTGAAGCCCCCTCACGGTTGAACTTATTGCAACAAGTGAGCGATCTGTTGGCTACGACCTTAATACAAGAACCCACGCACCCACTCGCTTCAATCAACCGATAAAAACTTTAAATGCATTAATGCCAATAAACCCCCCTTTAGTAAGCTTTACCGATTCATAAACTAGACGGCTAGTTTAGCCTTAAGTGAATGTTGGCTCTATGTGAATCGCAGTGGGTAAATCGTCATTCCGGCATGGACTGCCGGAAACCAGTTGCCATGGATGGTGAGGCACAGCACTATAAGTTTCATGATAAACACTCTAACTACGACAGGTACTAGACTTAACCCTTTGCCTTTCGTCCTTTGTCTGTGCTTAGAAGAACCCTGCCTAAAATTGAACGATTAAGCTAGTGTCCCGTCTTAAATTGGTAGCCTATTTATCGGT
>CAIVGC010000217.1 GCA_903905335.1 uncultured Methylococcaceae bacterium | reverse complement strand
CTATGGGCTTTAAGACATTAGCCCATGATGAAATTGCACTAATCACTGGCTATTCAACGATTTCGAATCTAAAGTCACTAGCAATGAACGGTGATGCACTGGAGATCTTATTGCAATTTTTAAAAAACAATAGATCTTAAGCCTATAAGATTTCGCTTCTGTTGATGGAGAATTACATTTAAATAGATGTTTAAAAAATCTAGCAAATATAGAAAACCTCAAACTTAGGCTAATTTGGTAGTTTTTTCATCAACTCTAAGGCCTGTTCAAAATCATAATGTTCTACAGCAATATGTATTTTATTAAGTATTGAATCAATAGCAGAGCCTTGTGAAGTTTTCAATAACTCTTCTAATAAATCGTTAGCACTAGTATCGTCATCTTTAAGGAAAATTTGCAGTTGTCGAATTAACTTTTTGAAGGTTTCATAAGGCATGGATTGCGTCGTATTTACGGATAACTTAGTTGCTGATAACGCAGTTAACCCCTTAATAACAATATCAAGTTCCAATAAAGTCTGTGTCAAGTGTTGTGAGATTATGTCTTGGCTGTTACTTTGATTACAAGCAAACTCAAGTTTGCCCGCAGCAATATAAACCGCTTTAGCTCCAATATTTCCTGCTGTACCTTTTAAAGTATGTGCTGCACGTGCTTGGGCCTTTGGATCAATGTCAGTAGCTGCCAAACTAAATCGTTCGGCAAAGTTTGCTTGACCTTCGTTAAACATAGTCAGTTGGCGTTGATAGAGCTTAGTGTTGTTCATTGTGGTTGCAAGGCCCGCTTTTATATCAATCCCAGGTAATTCATCGGGCAAAGAACGTGCCACTGAACTTGATAATAAAGTTGATTTTTCAACAGAAACGTCATGATTTTCATTAATTAGATTAACAAAAGGATGAGCTGGCTTGATCCATTTAGCCATAGTTGCGAACATGGTTTGAAGATGCAGCGGCTTAGCAATATGATCAAACATACCGGCTTCGATGACTTTTTCACGATCGCCTGACATGGCATTTGCCGTCATGGCAATAATTGGCAGAGTGGCCCAAGCAGGATTTTTACGGATTTCTCGTGTCGCGGTAAAGCCATCCATAATAGGCATTTGGCAGTCCATTAATACGCCATCAAAGAGCTCCCCCGTATTTAAAATATCAAGTGCTTCTTGGCCATTTTCAGCCAGCTTTATACGAATACCCGCTTCTCCTAATACCTCCATTGCCAATTCTTGGTTCATTTCGTTATCCTCAACCAGAAGAATATAAGCTCCTTTGAGCTTGGCAATCATCTGCTTAGAGTTATCACTTTTTAGTTTGGATAGCGTAGCATTTGTACTTTTATATCCAAGTGCTTCCACTGTTTTTTTAAGTAAGCTGGAGGCAATGACCGGTTTCATTAACACGGCCTGTAAATTAATGCCTTGTTCCCTTGCTGAGTCGCGCGCATCATCTCTCCCAAAAGCAGTCACCATAATGCTTACTGGTTGTAGAGATAAATTTAAATTAGGTATGCATTTAATGGTTTCTATCCCATTCAAGAAAGGCATTCTCCAATCGACATAAAGTAGTCGATAGGGTTTGTTAAGATGATCTGCAGCCACTAACATGTCAAGTGCATGTTGTCCATTGTCGGCAACGTCCACATCTAAGCCTAATTCTTGCACCATTGTGGACATGATTTCACGCGCCATCATATTGTCGTCAACAACGAGTGCTCGAATACCTCGAAGTTCCTTTGAGCTCCATAATTCCATTGGGCAGCTTTGAATGTTGCTGCTAACTTCAAAGTGAGCATGAAAATGAAACGTTGATCCCATTTTTGGTACACTTTCGACCCATATATGCCCCCCCATTAGCTCGACCAGTTTCTTGGAAATAGCAAGCCCCAAGCCAGTGCCACCATATTTTCTGGTAGTTGATGAATCTGCTTGGCTAAATGACTGAAATATCTTACTGCACTGTTCAGCTGTCATGCCTATGCCTGAATCTTTTACCCAAAAGTGCAATTTAATGCCATCAGTGTCTTGTGAAACTAGCTCTACACCAATAATAATTTCACCTTGATCAGTAAATTTAATAGCATTATTACCTAGGTTAGTTAAAATCTGTTCAAGTCTAAGTGAATCACCAATCAAAGTGCTTGGAAGCTCTTTAGACTGATTGAACAAAAATTCAACACCCTTTTCCTCAGCTTTCATACCAATTAGGTTGACTAGGTTATCAAGTACATGATCAAGCTGGAAATCGGCCATCTCCACGGTCATTTTATTAGCTTCTATTTTTGAGAAATCTAGAATATCGTTAATGATACCTAATAAGTTTTCTGCTGCTCGGCTGACCCGCTTTATATAGCCACGTTGTTTAGTATTGAGATCTGTTTTCAATGCAAGGCTAGACATGCCAATAATAGCGTTCATGGGGGTGCGTATTTCATGACTCATATTGGCTAAAAAGTTAGCTTTAGTTTGTGCGGCTTGTTCCGCAATTATTGTAGTTTTAGCGAGTTCTTCGTTTCTAGTCTGTAAGCTTAGCAATAAGTCTTCACGAGATTGATGATTTATAATTTCGGCAAGCTGATCAACAAGGGGGAGGGCGTAGCTTGATCTTTTTAATTGATAATGTACCAGCACTAAAAGTCGCTGGTTCTCAATAATATAATCCTTAGAAACTTGTCCCATAGTAATAGTATTTAATTGATAAGTGGGAGCTTCTGATCCTATTGCTGATACGCCGAAGCGTAATCGAATACGTCTAGTTTCTTCAGGAATTATCCATACGTCCAGTATAGGTTCTGTTCCAGTTAGCCGTATCCAGCGACATAGTTCTGAAATCTCTGAGGCTAAATGTGTTGATGTGGCTTCATCCAGCTTAAGCAAATTGGCAATTGCACGTATTTTGTTACGCGCGTCAAATATTGATGAGTCTGTGGCCAGATTTATTCGCCCTAGATGATTTATTTGTTCCATTTTACTACTATGCATGATGCGTCATCGTGGGCTTTACCTAATACATCAACCAAACGATATGCGATCGCATTAGCATCTAGGAAATAAAGTTTCATGGCTTCTTGATTGGTTAATGATTCGGATAAGCCGTCAGTAAACATAATGGCCATATCTCCAGGATTGAATGAAGTTGATTGTTCGGTAAAGGTAGGTAGACGTTGCCCCATCATGCCATCACGAGAAACACCACGCCATTTTTTATCGCTATAAACAGTAATGCTGGTATTGCCTATGCCCGCATAATTGATGGTATGTTTGTTAGCGTCAAAAAATGCTAAGCCTAAGGCTGCGCCTATACTCCCTCTTGATAGCTCATAAAGTTTATGCATTATGTCAGATAAGTTGGATGAGGCGATTTTTCTTAGGGCTGTGAAAAGCATTAAGGCCATTTTGTGCGCTTCAGGTCCATGACCTGTAGCATCAACAATAGCTAATAAATATCCGTTCTCTAATGGTAAGGAAAGTACTTGATCACCACTGACGAGTTGTCCCGGATAAGCACGTATGCGCATACCAATTTCAAAATTATTAGTTGGTTGAGGTTTTATTATGGCAGTAGATCTAAATGCTGCTAGTTTTTCTGATTTTGAAGAACAAGAGACCGTCGTTAAAGATAAAACTTGTTTATTGGTATCGACCTTTATACGTTTTCTTGCTAATACGCGGGTACCTTGACTTAAATTAGGTTGTATTTCAAACTCGTCGGCAATGCGTTTAATACCAGATAGTCCTAGTCCGAGAGTGCCACCTGAGCTGAAATGCTCCTGCATAGCTTGTTCTAGGTTGGCGATGCCGGGTCCCTTGTCTGTTGCAAGTATCTCAATCTCAACTTTACCTGGTGATTCGTAAGAACACAGCTCTATATGGCCTGATTTTGCATATTTAATAATGTTGCTTGCTAACTCCGATACCATGGTGGCGATCAATGATTTATCGACATCACTAGCACCAAGCAAGGGTTGCCAGCTTAGTGTGCGAGTAATGGCAATTTTTAGGTCGAGATTTTGCGCGATAAGAAATCGTTCGTTGGTAGAGCAGATAGTGGCTTCAGGCATAGGATGTTAATCGTTATTTAAAAGACGTAAGGCTCTTTCTATATCTTCGTGTCCATAAGCGGTATTGATACCTGAAACATCCGCCCCGGCTGAGACTAAAAAGATCACCATGCCAGGATTTAATCCAATGAAAATGGACTCAGCGCCCATCAGTTTAATCATTAGGGCGATACGGTGTAAGGCATTAAATTCAGTGACATCTAAGATGTCGACTGAGGACAGATCAAAAATAACTAAATTGACTCTATCAGTTTGTACGCGCTCAAGTAAATCAGTGCTCAATATCATGAGAGTTTCTTGGACTATATCGCCCTGTAAAGTAACGGACAATCGGTCATTAAGTCGACTGATGGATAGACCATTATGTCCAAATATACTCATCGCTTTATACTAATCATTTAATGGGAAACATGGACATTAATCAATTTTAAGGCTATTTCGAAGGCATCTCTAAGTGTCGATGTGGTTTTAACTTCACCAACGTTTACACCCAGTTCAATGATGGTACGAGCAATCGCTGGAGATATTCCAGAAATAATGGCTTCACAGCCCATGAGCTGAGTTGCTTTAGTGATTTTTATTAATTGATTGGCAACAGCCGTATCTACAGAGGCGACGCCACTAATATCTAAAATAAAGACTTTGGTTCGAGTTTCAGATATTTTTGACAAGGATTTATTCATAATGTCTTGAGTACGACTTGAATCAAGGATGCCAAGCAAAGGCAATAGCAATATGCCTTCCCAGATTGGCGTCACTGGGGTCGACATCTCCATCATGGCTTTACTGCTTTCAGCTAAACGAAAATTTTGAATACGGGTAATTTCGTCGATGACTAAGTAAGTATCAAGAAAGAGTTGTTTTGTTAAGGCATTAGCCATATCACCGACATTGCTTGGAATGGGTTTGATAGTCCATAGGCCATCAGTTATTAATTGCAAGGCAAAAGACATTCCAGCAAAATAAATATCATTGGGTAAATTAATCCTAGCATGTATTTGCCCAATATGACGACGACTTTGAATATAATTGTCATTGAGGTTTGCTTCAAAGAAGCTTTGCCAGTGTATAGCTTGCTGCTCCTGAACACGCTTTAAATTACTTTTATTAGCGCCAAAAAACAATGCAAATTCTTCTTGTTTATTCAACCATAGATACCAGTTATCAATAAGTGTAGGTACAAAATTGACAAGTAGAGCGCCAGCTTGACGTACCAATTCTATATCATAGGCAGAGATATTGAATTTTTCTTTAAGTGCTTCGATTTCGTTATCCATTATTAGGTTTCCTATTGTGTGCTGCATAGTTGATGCAAGCGAAGGTGAAAGTATTAAATATATTTGAGAGCTTTTGCTTTTCGCGCAATTTCTTCATCAGAGTCAGGAAATTGTTGTGCGATTTCGCGAAAACATTCGGTTATTTCTAAAAAAGCATCTGTTATATCAGGATCAAAATGTATGCCCCGACCCTCAGCGATAATTTGAATGGCCTGTTCGTGTGGCATACCTTCTTTATAGACGCGTCGAGATATTAGGGCGTCGTAAACATCGGCCAAAGCCATAAGTCTGGCAGAGATAGGGATATTATCTCCCGATAAACCTTCTGGGTAACCCGAACCATCCCACTTTTCTTGATGGCAGTAAGCAATTTCCTTAGCAAATTTCAAAAAATCAACTTTCATACCTAAATGTGTTTCAGCCTTGGCAATAGCGTCACGTCCCAGTGTGGTATGAGTTTTCATGATCTCGAATTCTTCTGGAGTTAAGCGACCAGCCTTTAGCAGAATGCTATCTGGTATGCCAACTTTACCAATATCATGTAACGGTGCTGATTTATGTAGCATGTTAATAGTATGATCGGTGAGAAAGTGTTTGAAACGTGGGTGAGTTTTTAAATGCTCGGCCAGTGCTTTGATATAAAACTTGGTGCGTAGAATATGATTTCCAGTTTCGTTATCACGGGTTTCCGCAAGCGAGGCCATTGAGAGAATAGTTACATCCTGAATGGCCGCAAGTTCCTTGGAACGCTTTTTAATCTCTGACTCAAGGAAGGCACTTTTGTCTTTTAAAAAGTCATTGGCCGCTTTGATCTTTAGGTGAGTCTCTACTCGTGCTAATAATATAGCAGGGCTGATTGGCTTGGTAATATAATCAACAGCGCCTAGTCCTAAGCCTCGCTGTTCATCTTCAGGATTAGTCATAGCGGTTAAAAAAATGACGGGAATATCGCAGGTGTTGACATCAGCTTTTAGTTGTTGACAAACCTCGAAGCCAGAAATGTTAGGCATCATAATGTCAAGTAATATGAGGTCTATGGTGTTATCGCTCTGGGCAACTTTAAGCCCCGTTCCACCATTATTGGCTGCTTTTACCTTGTAAAAATTTTTCAGTAGTCCTGATATTAGATTAATAATGTCAGGACTATCATCTATGATCAAAATTACAGGCTTTAAGTTTAAGTTCATTAGTAATAGGCATTAAGTTGTTTCCCGATAATTATCAGTCAAAACTTACATTTAGCAAATGTATTTTTAATGCAACTTTAACAAATAAAGGGGGGGCTAGCTTTAATGTTAATCGTTGCATAAGTCATTGCATGACATAAGGTTGAAGACTCTATGTGATCCGTAGTTGGTCAATAAAATAACACCGATAACTACACACTTATAAGTATCTGAAAAACACCCCATTCGTTATCCCCATTGGCATTGACTGCCGTGATCCAGAAGACAAGGATGTATATGTCGTAGTTAGAGTGTTTATCATGAAACTTATAGTGATGTGCCTCACCCTCCATGGCAATAGGTCGTATCACTATAAGTTTCATGATAAGAATTCTACTATACGATATGTACATCCATGTACTCTGGATCCCGGCAGTCCATGCCGGGATGACGAATGTGATGTTTTTCAGATGCTTATAAGAT
>CAIVGC010000216.1 GCA_903905335.1 uncultured Methylococcaceae bacterium | reverse complement strand
TCACTGCTTGTTCGTGTTCCTACGGTCGTGCTTTTGCTACGCGCTTCTTTCAGCTTGGCCTCACGGCTTCCACCTTGCGTTTCGCTACGGTTGTCGTTACTACTTCCGGTTATCTCCTTTCAGATAACCAGTTTTAGCCCATGCCGGGCACACTAAGGCGGATTCGCGCAAGCAATCCGCCAACAGGTAACGACTCAGCCCAGACCTCACAAGGGTCTAGGTAAGTAATATCAAACCTCATCGCTCACAAGGCGGTGGGGTTTTTTACTATTAAGCGTAGGGAAAGCTGGCATCAGCCTTGATTACTGCTCGCTAATCCCCATATCCCATTTTTACTTTCAAAACCCACAGGAAATATAATGGCTATCATAAAAATAGACGACAAAGATTACGATACCGATGCCTTATCAGAAGAATCGAAAGCACAGATAGTCAGTATCCAATTTGTTGACCAAGAGTTGCAAAGGTTAAATGCGCAAGCAGCCGTACTACAAACCGCTAGAGTCGCTTACTCAAAAGCCTTGAGTGATGCGCTGGGTGCTGAGTTGGTGTTTAACTAAGATTGTTTGGCTTGATTTGTGTGAACATTAACCCTCATTGGAGTGATCCGGTGGGGGTTTTTGGTTTGTGGGTTTGGGTATTGCTAAGTTGATTCATAACTGCCGAACGCGCGACGGGGTACATGCCTTGTTGCAACGTTTGACGGTGCTCCAAAACGTTTGAAGCTGTAACGAAAGCAAATCGCCCCTAGGAAACTGGGGGCGGTTTGTTTATGTCTGCCGTTTGCGCATAATCTGAAGTTATGTTGAATTAAATAACTGGGGTCAGAGTAAAGTTAAATAAGTGGATCAGAGTTAGACCACGGCTTATGTCTTCCCATAATGGCTGTTATGTTAAATAATAATCTAAGTCTCTATTTTGATATACTAATGCTATCTTAAAATAAGATGGGGTTAGTTACGGCAACCATTACATTTGATACTCATAGATTTGTTCGTAAATTTGAAGAAGCGGGCTTTGATCAAAAGCAAGCAGAAGGATTAACTGATGCTATGCGAGCTGCAATCGAAGAGTCTGAATTGGTTACTAAAAAAGACTTGCAGATTGAATTGGCACCTATTAAGGTTGATCTTAATTTGCTTAAATTGATGATGGGCGCTGTTATTGCCATAGCCATTGCTAATTTTTCTAAGCAGTATTTATAACCCGTTACCTGTTGGCGGATTCGCGCCCGCAATCCGCCAACAGGTAACGACTCTGTCCAAACCCCACAAGGGTGTGGGTAAACAAATAGAAACCTCATCGCTCACAAGGCGGTGGAGTTTTTTAACATTAATCATTAAGGAAAATATATGCCAATCATCAAAATAGACGACAAAGATTACGATACTGAAAGCCTAACCGAAGAAGCGATAGCACAATTGAACAGTATTCAATTCGTAGACCAAGAGTTAGCAAGATTACAAGCCCAAGCAGCCGTACTACAAACAGCACGTATTGCTTATGCCAAAGCCTTGAATGATGCGTTAGGACAGGACTTGGTATTTAATTAAGTTTTGTAGATTTGCGTAAACATAAACCCTCATCGGCTAGAGTTGATGGGGGTTTTTCTGTTAGAGATAATTTGTATCTGCTAGAAGGTTTGCTATGCTAGAATTATCAACATTGACTGTAGGGAAGAACAACATGACTGATGATGAATTAAAAGCGCTGGTGGCAAGTCTTGCTGTTGCTCAAAAAGTAACCGATGAGCAAATCAAGCTCAATGATAAAATGTTGACGGAGAAGATTGACTGTATGGGCATTACGCTAGGCATTGTTACCAATAATCAAGGTGATGCAGCGGAAGAGTTTTTCTTTAATAGTTTATCCAATGACACGCATTTAGGTAGCATTCATTTTGATGATATTGAAAAGAATGGTCATAAAAGACGCGGCAAAACTGAAGAAGAATACGATATTATTATGACTAACGCTGATGCCATAGGTATTGTTGAAGTTAAATATAAAGCGCATGAAAATGATTTAGATAGGTTAGATCGGAAGATGCAAAACTTTAAAAAGCTGTTTCCCATCTACCAAAACTACAAACAATATGGCGTTATGGCGTTATGGCGTTATGGCGTTATTGCCTCATTCCACATAAATGATACTGCCAAAAAGGAAGCCTTAAGGCGCGGTTATTTTGTGTTGCAACGTAGTGGTGATTTAGTGCATACCGAAAATGGCGATCATTTGACGGTTTTATAAAGATCATCTAAGCAACCCTAGATCCACGAATCAATTAACCTCTGTTAGGAGACTGAGAGCGGTTTTTTTGTGCCTAACGTTTTCTTGGCACACCGACAACTATTCTGACGCAGGGGGGTAAGCTAATCATCTCCCTCCTACTTCCGTAACAGCTTTACCCCTCAAACCTATATTATTTACATTTACATAGTCGACGACCGACTATTGATACCTTATCAGGCCATCCTGATGAGGGCCTTTCTATTCATGCAACAATAGAGGGGCAGAGCACGGTTTATT
>CAIVGC010000215.1 GCA_903905335.1 uncultured Methylococcaceae bacterium | reverse complement strand
TAAAAGTGAATGATTAAGCTAGTCCCGTCTTAAATTGGTAGCCTAAACTCACATAAACTATTAAGAATATTTACACTCAAAAACGATACTTTATCCTTTATCATATACACACCCTTTTAATAAAAAATCCACAGACCATAAAACTATGCACCGTCTAAGAAACAATATTCGTGATATTCATGACTTTCCAAAACCAGGCATTATTTTTAAAGACATTACCCCTCTAGTAAAAGATCCCGCCGCATTAAGATTAGCGGTACATCAGTTACTACAGCCGTTTTTAGGCAGAGATATAAACGCTGTCGCAGGAATGGAAGCTAGGGGATTTATTTTTGGCTCGCTCATCGCATGGGAACTAGGCCTACCTTTCGTTCCATTAAGAAAACCAGGGAAATTACCTTACGAGGTACAAAGTGTAGAATACGACCTTGAATATGGCTCAGCCTCTTTAGAAGTCCATAATGACGGCTTCAATACAAATGATCGTGTTTTGTTAATCGATGATTTATTGGCTACCGGCGGCACAGCAAAAGCAAGCTGTGAATTGGTTGAAAAATTGGGAGCGACTGTAGAAGCGTGTGCTTTTGTAGTTGAACTGGACTTTTTAGATGGCCGAAAAAAACTCGGCGATTATGAGGTTCATAGCGTGTTGCACTATTGATCAGGTAACTATAAGTAAGACCGAAAAATACAAGTCTTATAAGTATTTGAAAAACAAGCACTCGTCATTCCGGCATGGATTGCCGGAATGACGATTGACTTACTAAAGGTCACATAGGACCATATTATTTCTGTAGTGGTGCTGAAAGCTCTAACTTATGCTTAGCTTTTGAATCCTTCTGAAGGGCTGGCTGGCTTTTAGTAGCGGAGTTTAACTCGTCTAAATCATCACCAAAATCCATGGATGCTTCAGATTTTCCATCGGTTGCTAAGTTCTTGCGCCATTGCAAAAAAGATTCGCGAGTAAATACATAAGGATCTAATGAGGCTTCATCAATAAACTTAAGCGCACCTTCTGCCGTAGCACGAGTATTCAATAAAGAAATCAACTGTATTGGCATTCCTAAGTAAGACGACGGATTAGCAGCCACATCAAAAGCCGAACCCGGAATACCCCGCATGGTTGAAGGCCCTATAATAGGAAGCACTAAATAAGACCCTGTAGGCACTCCCCAAACAGCCAATGTTTGATCAAAATCCTCAATATTTAAATCTAGCCCCGCATCTGTCGCCACATCTACGAAACCACCCAAACCTAAGGTGCTATTCAGCAGAAAACGTCCACTATCACGAGCACCTTGCATAAACTTAGCCTGCAAAGCATCGTTAACAATAACGTTTATATTTTTAAGATTATTAAAGAAATTAAAAACACCTGTACGTGCAAACTGTGGAGTGATCTTGTTGTAGACTTTTGAAACTGGGGCACCAACATAATCATCTAACTTATCGTTAAAACCATACATTGATCTATTAAAATTTTCATAAGGATCGTCCTTATTAACAGCATGCTCTGTATTACCGGTTGTTGCACAACCCGCCAAAGTAACCGCCATGACTAAGATTGCGCTGGATACTTTTAAAGAGATGCTTGTCGATGATATAACGTTAATGGGGGTCTTAATTGGCATACGCTCTTAGCTTATAATTTTGAATAACTATCTATTTTTTCGTTAATTTTGGTCATTAAGACATCAAAACCTTCGCGCTGTAATATAGTAGTATATTCAGATCTTTTCAAGGCTAAATCACTTACACCGTTAGCGATGATATTTATAATGCGCCAGCTATTACCTTTTTCTTTGAGCATATAGTCAAACTTAACAGGCTTATCATTAGGAATAACAAGATGTGTATGAACAACTACTCCACCTCTTGTTGTCTCTTCTTCAGAATCAAATCCAAAAGACTCGCCTGTATAATCCTTAAAATTATGAGCATAGGATGCAATACTTAAACGAACAAAAATATCAGTCAACTTTTGCTGTTGATCTTCAGATAACTTTTCCCATTCCTTACCAACAATAATACGGGCAATCTTAGTCAAGTCATGGCTATTTGAAATAGGCTCAGATAACTTCTCATATCTACCCGCATAACCCAATTTTTTGCCATCTTTCATAACGGCAATTAACTCTGACTGAAATTTCTCAACAACCTGCTTTGCAGTTGCACCAACAGCAGCATCCTCGGCATAAACTGCTGACGTGGTTAGCATAGAAATTATAAATACAACAACTAGCTTTATACTTTTTAAAATCACAACTTTATCCTTATAACAAACTGCCAAAGCGTTACTTTAGCTAGGGAAAAACCAAATACACGCCTTTTTAATCATTTTTTTGAATGATACTTTTAATTCATGCAAGCAAGAAGCTACATTCAACATTTTAAATTAAGCGTTTATCCGCTAAAACAATACTCAATAGACTACTGAATTAGCGAATAAAAAATTGTAGATGATATCAATCATTCCACTCTGATAGGGATTCCGGCAAGAGCAGACAAAGGCGCGTCAACATATAGCGGTGTTGGTTCAGGAACCATGTCGCCTTCAGTTTTAGGGCCTCTGATAGAAGTCCATAAAGCTTTTAACGGATGCTTTAACATATCTTCTACTGCCGTCGCCTCATAGCCACAATGCGCCATACAACTTGCGCATTTAGAATTATTAACGTTGCCATATTTTTCCCAAGGCGTAGTATCAAGTAACTCCTGAAAACTATCTACATAACCTTCATCTGACAATAAATAACAAGGTTTTTGCCAACCAAATACATTTCTGGTTGGATTACCCCAAGGCGTGCACTCATAATTTTGATTACCAGCCAAATAATCAAGATACAGTGAAGAATGGTTTAATTTCCATTTGCGATTTTTACCGATTCTGAAAATACCTCGAAATAAATCTTTTACATCCTTGCCTTTAATAAATACATCTTGAGCAGGCGCGCGCTCATAACTGAAGCCAGGTGCAATAGTTACGCCTTCTACGCCCAACTCCATTGCATAATCTAAAAACTCTGAAACTTCTTGAGCATTTTCACCTTGGAAAAGAGTGCAATTTACCGTAACTCTGAAGCCTTTTTCCAATGCCAATTTAATCGCTTCAACAGCACGATCAAAAACACCTTCTTGACAAACAGAATTATCATGCCTTTCCTGCATACCATCCAAATGAATTGAAAACGTCAAATAAGGAGATGGCGTGTAATCATCAATACGTTTTTTCAATAACAACGCATTAGTACATAAATAAACAAATTTCTTACGAGCAACAATACCCGCTACAATTTCAGGCATTTCTTTATGTATCAGTGGCTCACCACCAGGTATCGAGACCATAGGGGCATTACATTCATCAACTGCCTGCATACATTCTTCGAAAGATAAACGCTGATCCAATGTATCATCTGGATAATCAATTTTTCCGCAGCCTGCACAAGCCAAATTACAACGAAATAATGGCTCTAACATAAGAACTAAAGGATATTTTTTAACACCTTTTATCTTTTGTTTAATTAAATAACTTCCAACTGCAAACTGCTGACGTAAAGGAACTCCCACGCGTAAACCCTCAAAAAATATTAAACCATTAATGATCAAATCAACTGATCAACCGAATACCACTAAGAAATAGCGGAACGACAAGCGTGTATCAAAAAAACAACAAGACTGATACAGCGCCATAAAAATTATATCTTCTGAATATTTAATATCTCAAAAGACTTTTGTTAAACATAGCAACTATATAATACAATCGCTTATCTTATGTTGACTAGAATACTATCTTTTTACAAAGGACTCCATATTTTTACTAAATTATCTATTACTAGCATCTAAACATACTAGGTATTAACATAATTTGTTAAAATACAACATCAACTCTTAAATAGCTGTTTTAATTCTTAAATATTACCAATAAAACCCAATAAAACAAGGATGGTGACAACAAAACAACATTGCTTTGCAAAATACCAACAAACAAGCTATTATTGCCTTAAATTAACCCATTAATCTAACCTGATAGACATCAATCGTATAATGAGCGAAACGCAAATATCCTTGGACAATCCCAAATCATTGAGCCAATTATCGGATAATGACTTTCAGTCACTGCTACTCGAAGGTGTATCCAGAACATTTGCTCTAACTATTCCACAGCTACCCGCCAAACTTTACAGTGTAGTCGCCAACGCTTATCTGCTATGTCGGATAGTTGATACTATTGAAGACGAAGTTTCATTGTCGGTATTGCAAAAAAAGCATTTTTGCTCAGAAT
>CAIVGC010000214.1 GCA_903905335.1 uncultured Methylococcaceae bacterium | reverse complement strand
TGTGCAACTTCAGCGACCAGATTAGTCACTAAGAAATTTTTACCTTCCGTTGTCGCCATATACTCAAACACAGCAACTTGCTTGGCAGTTCTTAGCTTTTTCCAAACATCAATCTCCCACGTTGAAAACAAGCCAAATTGATAATCACCCACGAAGCTAGGGAATGCCTGACCATTAGGTAAGGCTAGATTATTTTCAAGAGCACCTTCTGGCGTATAATTGCCCGATTTTGCACCACCGACTCCTGCCCCCATACTCACAAAAGGTAAATAGGCGCCTTTACGCGCTTGAATTTCATTTTTTGCAACGCTAATACGCTGCATCATCATATTCACTTCTTTATTGTTGGCGACCGCCGTGTCAATCAAGCTTGATAAATGAGTATCTTCAAAAAAATCCTTCCATTTCACAGTGGCCGAATTGGTTTCGTCCAAAAGACCTGCTTTAAAGCTCTCAGGCAGATGGCTCTCTTCCTTTTTGCTGATCAAGTCAGGAATTCCGCAAGCCTGTAACATCAGTAGCGCTGATCCTAATGCTATCAGATGAAAAACTTTAGTCTTTGTCATCATCAGTACCGTAGTGATAAGTTTCTGTTAAAGGATCTAGATCTTCGTTTGCAATTAATGTTTTACCTTCTATCATTTTGGCAAATATATAATAAAGTCCTGGAATAAGGATGACACCAAACACAGTACCGAAAATCATCCCACCTAGTGAAGAAGTACCGATGGTTCTATTACCGACAGCACCGGCTCCAGTTGCTATCGCCAAGGGTATTAAGCCGGCTATAAAGGCAAAGGAGGTCATTAAAATGGGCCGAAAACGTGCTTTTGCGCCCTCAATTGCGGCCTCTTTAACGGACATGCCTTGGGCTTGCTTTTGTACAGCGAATTCAACAATCAATACCGCGTTTTTGCCGAGTAAACCAATAAGCATCACCATCCCTAGTTGGGAATAGACATCATTAGCAAGGCCCAATGTTTTCAGTAAAAAGAAAGCGCCAAAAATACCAGGCGGCAGTGAACAGATCACGATTAATGGTAAGATAAAGCTTTCGTATTGCGCAGCTAACACTAGATATACAAATATTAAAACGACCGCGAAAATCTCAATCGATTCATTACCCCGACGGGCCTCGTCAAAGGTCAAACCTTCCCAGGCCACTTCAAAGCCTTTAGGTAACACTTCAGCAGCGACTTCTTGGATCGCCTTGATAGCGTCGCCAGTGGTATAACCCATTGCTGGCTCGGCACGAATAGCGGCCGAGTTATAGAGGTTATAACGGGTGATCTCGTTGGGGCCTTGTTTTTTCTCCATAGTCATGAAAGCGGAGTACGGCACCATTTCGCCTTTGTCATTTTTGACGTAGTAATTCAACACATCTGTAGGGAAGCGTCGAAATTCAGGCAGAGCTTGGGCATAGACCTTAAAAAAGTTATTAAAGCGAATAAAACCCTGCTCATAGGTGCTACCGATCATGATATCTAAGTTATTCATCGCTTTTTCAATAGACACGCCTTTTTGCATAGCCAGTTTATTGTCGATGATCAGTTCATATTGCGGATAATTGGCCGCATAAAAAGTAAATAAGCCCGTTAGCTCCTTGCGTTTGCGCATCGCATCCATGAAGGTATGGTTAATTTTGTCAAACTCGAAGTAATCCGTGTCTACGGTTTTATCCAATAAGCGAAAGGCCAAACCGGATGCCGCACCATAACCTGGCACTGCTGGGGGTTGGAAATACTCGATGACCGCACCGAAGTCATGGGTTTTTTCCTCTAGTTCGTGGATCACTTCTAAAACGGAATGCTTACGCTGCGACCATTCTTTCAGGTTGATAATAACCGTACCGGCGTTGGAGCCACGTCCTTCGGTAAGCACCTCATAGCCCGCCAAAGAAGAAACCGATTGCACGCCGTCAATTTCTTCAGCGATCACTTCCAGTTGCCTCGCCACTTTGTTGGTCACCTCGATGGTTGAGCCGGGCGGCGTTTGAATAATGGCATAAATCATGCCTTGATCTTCGCCAGGAATAAACCCAGAAGGTAAGGTTAGGCTGACCGAATAAATACCTAAACAAAATCCACCCAAAACCAAAATGGTTAGCATCCGCCGCATAATGACGAGATTAAGAATTTTAATGTATCGTCCCGTCACCTTTTCAAAAAGGATGTTAAAAGCATCAATGAATAGACTGATCGGTGTTCTGCGTTTTGCTTGTCCATGTGTATTTTTAAGGATCATCGCGCACAGCACAGGAGACAGCGATAAGGCCACGATTGCTGAAATAACGATTGATGACGACATGGCGATAGCGAACTGTCGATAAAATACGCCAACCGGCCCTGGCATAAAGGCAATAGGAATGAACACCGACACCATGACCAAGGTGATCGCAACAATGGCTCCACCAATTTCGCTCAAGACTTGTTTCGAAGCGACATAAGGGGAGACATTTTCAGCCTCCATTTTCGCATGCACCGCTTCGACCACCACAATCGCATCATCAACTACAATACCTATGGCCAGCACCAGAGCAAACAAGGTAATCAGGTTGATCGAAAGTCCGAACGCCGACATAACGGCGAAGGCTCCAATCAGCGAAACCGGTACTGCAAGGATAGGGATCAAGGTAGAGCGCCAGTCTCCCAAAAAGATAAAAACCACCAATGAAACCAATACGAAAGCTTCCATTAAGGTATGTAGAACCTTTTCAATAGACGCATCCACAAATCTGGATACATCGTAGTTGATTTCATAATCCATACCCTCTGGGAAAGTTTTTTTCAACTCTTCCAATTTTGCCTTCACCTCCTCAATAACGGTGCTGGCATTAGTGCCATAGCTTTGCTTAAGCACCATCGACGCCGAAGGAAAGGAATCTTTATCGGAGTAAATATTATAAAACTCGCTGTTTAGGTCGACCTTGGCAATGTCTTTAATGCGTAAGATCTCACCATTCGACTGAGCTCGAATAATAATGTCCTCGTATTCTTCCGGTTTATTAAAACGTCCTTTATAGACCAACACATATTCTTTGGCCTGCGCGGTCATGCCGGTACTTTGGCCTAATCGACCCGCCCTACCGATAATACTTTGACTTGAGATAGCATCCATCACCTCATCTACCGAGACACTATAAGCCCGCATCCGATCTGGATTTAGCCAAATTCGCATCGCATATTGACGAGAACCCAATATTGTTGCTTGTGCGATACCAAAGATACGCTGAATTTCTGGAAGAACATTGACGTAGGCATAATTGAACAAAAGCTTCTGATCGGCGTTTTTGTCTTTGCTGTAGAGATTAACGTACATGAGCATGCTGGGCTGGACGAAGTTTACAATCACGCCCTCCAAGCGCACCAAGTCTGGCAGTCTACTCATCATTTGATCTACGCGAGTCTTCACGTTAACCATCGCGAGATTTGGATCAGTACCTAAATTGAAATACACTTGAATGGTCGACTCGCCTGCACTGGTGGCATCCGAAGTAATATATTTCATGCCGGGCACGCCGTTGATGGCACGTTCGATCATAATCAGGGATGATTTCACCAGTACATCGGCACTGGCGCCAGGAAACGATAAATTAACCGTCACCCGAGGTGGCGCAATATCAGGAAACTGAGAAATGGGCAAAGTCCGAATCGCTAATAAGCCCATAAATAGAAACGCTAGCGATAACACAATCGCCATCACCGGTCTTTTGATAAAAATATTAAACATATGAGTCTCTGGTTAAAAGGTTATTCGGTATACAATTCCAACTCTGAGCGAACCTTTTCGGCCGGCTTTAAATCTATTTTTACCTCTTCTCCAGAATGCACTTTGCGCAAGCCTTCCAGCAAAATCTTGTCATCGTCTTTCAAGCCCTCATTTACGATAAACATATGAGGTATGTCAGCTTCAATCTTAATCAATCTTTGCTCCAACTTGCCTTCGTTATTGATAATGTAGACATAGTTTTTATCCATAATTTCGAATACTGCTTTTTGGGGAATAAGCATCGCGTTTTTATAAGGTTTGAGCATTAAAATCGTCCCCGTTTCGCCGTGCCTAAGCAGTTTGTCAGGATTAGAGAAGGTGGCACGGAATTCGATATTACCAGCTGAATTATCAAAATCAGCTTCAATCGTTTCAATAACACCGGATTGATTGAAAACCTGACCGTTAGCCATTCTTAGCTTTACCTTCCTAGTGCGATCATCCTCAGAATTGTGCATCTTATAATCTAGATATTCGGCTTCTGGCACGTTGAAATAGACCCATAATTTACTGATGTCAGACAATGTGGTTAATAAAGAACCTTCGTCGAGAAGACTTCCATTTCTAACCGCCAAATGATCCATAATGCCATCAAAAGGTGCATTGATGTTGGTAAAGCCTAAGTGAGTTTCCGCCATTTTCACTTCTGCACTCGCCTTATCTAACTTGGCTTTTGCCAACGCCAATTCATTAGGCGATACGATATTTTGATCAGCCAAGCCTTTGGTATTAAGATATTCGATATTCATCGTACTGGCTTCAGCTTGCGCTTTTAACAGTTCAGCCTGATAAATGTTGGGCATGATTTTGAACATGGGTTGCCCCTTGCTAATTGTTTGCCCTTCATCTACAAAAATAGTCTGTAAATAGCCTCTTTCTAGAGCGCGAACCTCAATATGCCTAATAGCATGAATCTGGCAAACATATTCTTTGGTAACAGACGTATCTTCACGTAAGGGTGTGGTGGCCTCCAATATAGGCATTTCCTCATGCTTTTCAGTTTCTGCTCGATCGCAACCACTTAATAGGGTAGAGATTAAGCTTAGAATTATTGCTATT
>CAIVGC010000213.1 GCA_903905335.1 uncultured Methylococcaceae bacterium | reverse complement strand
CATTAGTAAATAAAAAAACCACAAACACAAACGCAATAAGCACCAAAAAACACCCAAACCGTCATCCCGGCATGGACTGCCGGGATCCAGAGCACAGGGATGTGCTCATTCAGACTACAGTGTACCCAATAAATCGTGGTGTGAATCAGCTTATGTACCTTTGTTTGTGGTGGATTGTCGCTATCGCTCCGAATCCACCCTACATTTAAAAGCCGTACGGCCCTATTACTTCATAGCATCAGCAATTATTTCAGCCAACACACGATTACCTTCACCTGATGGATGTATGCCGTCCCTGTAATAGTACACGACTCATGCGCCACACTACGAATTATTAAAAACACTAAAACTCCCAAACCGTCATCCCGGCAGGGAATCACGTCAGGCTATCCTGCCTGACGCCCTTCGGGTAAATGTCTGTCTATTCCAGACAGATTTGTGCCAGGATCCAGAGCACAGGGATGTGCTCAATCAGACTACAGTGTACCCAATAAACCCATGCCGGTCGGGGTTTGCAACCCCGACCGAAACGTTTGGATGTTTCAATAGCTTTCGAAACCTGAGTAACAGGGTTATAAACCCCGTCACGCTTCAGCCTCCGATTATCCTTGATACACTGCGTTAAACGAGGCTACTTACTAAACCAATTTTCAATGGTTAAATCGGTGAAGTTAACAAAATCATTTACGTTACGAGTGACCAAAGTTAAATTATTTGCTTTAGCAATCGCTGCAATTTGGGCATCCACAAAGGGCGGCGTCTTACCTAGTATTTGTAATCGCGCAACTGCTTCACCCTGCCATTTTGCAGCAGTTTCCGTATAAGGCAATATTGGAAATTTAACCAAAACGGATTCAAGATAATCCTTTATTTTCAATCGTTTTAAAGAATCAGGTAATAATTCAACCCCTCGAACTAACTCATAAACCACAAAAGCAGCAATGGCTATTTGTGAATGATAACGTTCTATATTTTCAATAACTTGAATATTTGGCTTGGCTTTTAAAGGTTCTGAGATGGTATTGGTGTCTAGCAAATAAACCAAATTCACAACCTAAAGTCTCTATCAGTAACTGATTTCCTATTTTCTTCAAAAATACTCGTATCGATATCGATATCGCTGGCTTGATATTTATTTAAAAACTCTTTTAAAGCCACACCAGCATCGCTTTTCATTTGTGTTAATTCATAGATAATGGCAATCTTTGCTTTTCCAGTCGGAATATTCTCCGGTAGTTGAAGATGTAATTTGTGATCACTAGGAATTTCGGCTTCTATTTCATAATAAGCTTGCATGATGGGATTCCTCAAAAGTTAATAAACCATTTGCATGTAGTATATCTCATATTGTTAAAGTCTAATCACAATGCTGATGGCCTTATTAAATAGACCATATCCTATCATTCCCACGCTCCAGCGTCACTGCCCACAGTTAAGCAAAAAAGTAAAAACTTGGAGTGCAATAGCTTCAGCTATTATGTTTTAAAACAGCTAAAGCAGTTTTACTCCTAGTATGCAGACTCCTTAGCTGTGGGCAGTGACGCTCCAGCGTCGACATAACCACCAAGTATCAATATCAATCAACCCCGGCAAGCTCATATTAAAGCTAACACTTGAATAACGCCAACAATCCAGCAAGATTTGCACTGATTCAGTGCGCGTAAAAATCGGTAGCCATTCCAATACCGTACACGTCATAAAATGTGGTTTATCAGGTTCAGTGATACTGTAACGACTTCTGCCCATAATTATTACGGTGGTTATGGATTAGTGATTACAACGCTGGAGCGTCGCCGTCTGCATTCCCACGCTGGAGCGTCACTGCCATTAAGTTAAGCTTTATTACCTGCAAAGCCATGAGATAATAAATCAATTTAGAATTTTTCATGGCGAAAAAGCAT
>CAIVGC010000212.1 GCA_903905335.1 uncultured Methylococcaceae bacterium | reverse complement strand
TTGTATTTCTGTTTGTGATAGATAGTCACTATCGCTCCGACCTCACCTTTCATTAATACGCCGTACGGCCGAATATTAGTCAATCCATTCATCTTTACAAAGCCACATAAATTATATAAATGAAAGCAACAGAGAATACTTGTATGCTACAAGTAACAGCCAGTGAGTTTGTTAAACATTTTGGTCAATATAAAGAGCAAGTTCAACGCCAATCAATTGCAATTACTAGTCATGGTCGAACCAGTGGTTATTTTGTGTCTGAACATGAATATAGTGAATACATGTTCCTGAAATCACGCGTAAGACAAACTTATGATGTAACGGAATTACCTTTAGACACGATTGCAGCCATTAACCAAGCAAAAATGAGTGACGCGCATGATGATTTAGATAATTTGATGGAATAAATCTGAAATGCCTAGGAGGCTGTCCGAGAATAGGAACCGTAGCGAGGGAAAGTGATTTTGAGTCAGATTTTTTGATCATTTGAGGAGAATAGTTGTTCTATTTAACAAAAATGATCGGGAAATCTGGCCAAAATAGCTTTTCCGCAGTAGGTTTACTATTCTCGGACAGCCTCCTAGTATGCGCTGCAATAAGCTAAAGCTATTGCACACCTTATCGAGTTGAAGTTTGAGAATCGGCAATAAGGTTATATCGCTTAATGTCTAAACATGCTCACCAGCACTATCTTGATTTAAATAAGCCAGTATTTGCTGTTTATTATTAAAGTTTCCATAAGCCAGCATGAGTTTGATGTAAGCACTTTCTATGGACATATTCCAAATCATTTCTGCACCCAAATCTAATAAGGTCCGAGTGCTCTGATAAGCATCAGTAGTTTGAGTCGCTGGTGCTAAATAAACTGGGATATTTTTGTCATTACAGCGTTTTATAAAGCTGAGTAAGGAATGATTTTCTCCCCATTGTATCGAGGTACATGCCGTGCCCGAATGATATAAGTCATGTAACACCACATCAACAAGTTCCAGATTAAAGTGGCTGTAATCTAAGCTAGGGTAAGGATTTATCATTAAAATACGTGAACAAAATCGTGCCGCTATAGTGGGTGTAATTGAGGTATTAATAGCTGCATCAGGGGACGTGGCGACAGGCAAGCCTGAAAATCGCTTCTTTTCAAATTGCGCAAAACTATTTCCCTGTACACTGTAAAAATCACCCGTTAATTGCAAAGAACAAGTTAAGCGTGCAGCTTTATGAACGTGGGTTTTTTTCTGTTGTTGATTGCGATAAGGTACAAAAACACCCGACTGAATCTTTTGTAAAATAAACTCGATGGCGCAACTGAAATTAGCAAGGCCATTTGCTCTAGGATCATCTAAAGGATAATCACTAGAAACTAACAGCATGGGTACCTTAAGATTCTTAAAGTAAAAACTTAATGCCGCTGCGGTATAGGCCAAAGTGTCTGTGCCATGCGTTATAATGACGCCATCGTATTGATCAAGGTGTTCAGCTTCTAAGGCGGCAATCAATATTTTCCACGCGGGAGGCGCAAGATTTTCACTTAAAATCTGCAAAGGCTGGCGCGTAGTAAAATGAATGCTCTGATGTTTCGGAGTCTGCTGTTGAAATAGTTGTAACAGCTTAAAGGGTGTTCCTCCCGAAATGTCGATAGTTCCTTCAGTCGCCGTGGAGCCGATAGTTCCACCGGTAAATAGAACTAGAATATTTTTCATAGTATGATGCAGCATGTTATAGGTTTTACTTAGAACAGATAGGCGCAAAGCTTAACGGTTAGTCCCGCGTTTTGCAAAAGCTTAGCTGTAGCATGAACAACGATTAAAGAATATCAAAGCATCTTGATTAAAAATATGAAAATATCACTTATTGTTGCAATGGCTACTAATCAGGCTATTGGACTGAATAATAAAATGCCTTGGCATTTATCTGCGGATTTAAAAAAGTTCAAAGAAATCACTATGGGTGCGCCCATTTTAATGGGTAGAAAAACCCATGAGTCTATAGGTCGTATCCTTCCTGGCCGTACTAATATTATCATTAGCCGTAACCAAGACTATCAGCAAGACGGCTGTGTTGTGGTTAACGATATTAACGTGGCTTTAGAAAAGGCGAGCGTAACGGCTGAAGAATTGTTTGTCATTGGTGGTTTTGATCTTTATAAAGCGACCTTGCCATTGGCAGATACGCTTTATCTTACGTTGATTAACAAAGCTTTTGCTGGCGATACTTTTTTTCCTGATTTTAATAGGGATGAGTGGCTGGAAATGGAGCGCATAGATATTGATGATGACGCTGATGTTGACTTTAGTTACAGTTTTTTGAAATTGAACAAGATAAAGCTGAGCAATAACTAACCCGATAGCGATGAAAACAGTTAAAATGCTTGGCTATAACGGCAGCGCTCTCTTCTAGCATCGATTATTAAAACCTAGAATTTGGCGTTAAAGTGTGGAATATAGGATTAAACCTAATGTGCCGCATTAAACACTCTCGCTAATTTAAGATATTTCTCTAAAAGCAACAGCTTGGTAGCTACATGCAAACAAAATATAATACTGATGATCTTCGAATTTGTGCGACTAAGGAAGTCATTCCGCCTGTTCAGGTACATGATGAAATACCGATTAACGAAACAGCCGCTCAAGTAACGCTAGAGGCTAGAACAGAGATACATGACATCCTAACAGGCAAGGATGACAGGGTGCTAGTCGTAGTGGGTCCTTGCTCTATTCATGATCCTAAAGCGGCACTAGAGTACGCTAAGCTTTTGAAAGCCATTAAAGATGAACTCAAAGATGAGCTATTGATTGTAATGCGTGTTTATTTTGAAAAGCCACGTACAACGGTAGGCTGGAAGGGTTTAATTAATGATCCTGACCTTAATTCTAGTTTTAATATTAATAAAGGCTTGCGTGTTGCTAGGCAAATATTGGTGGATGTTGCAACCTTAGGCGTTCCTGCGGCTACCGAATATTTAGACTTAATTTCCCCGCAATATATATCAGATTTAGTGGCTTGGGGCGCGATAGGTGCCAGAACTACTGAAAGCCAAGGTCATCGAGAATTAGCTTCAGGCGTTTCCTGTCCTATTGGTTTTAAGAACTCAACAGATGGCACTATAAAAATTGCTATCGATGCGATCAGAGCGGCAATGAGCCCCCATCATTTTTTGTCATTGACTAAAGCCGGACATTCCGCCATTTTCTCAACCACAGGTAATGATGATGTGCACATCATTTTAAGAGGCGGTAACGGTCGTCCAAATTATGATGCAGTCAGTGTTGAGCAAGTAGCAGAAGGTTTGAAAAAAGCCGAACTTAGACCTAATATCATGATCGATTTTAGCCATGATAACAGTCTAAAACAATGCCAACGCCAATTGATAGTCGGTGATGATGTCACAGGGCAAATCGCCAATGGTGATCATAGAATTATGGGTGTAATGATAGAAAGTCATCTTAAAGC
>CAIVGC010000211.1 GCA_903905335.1 uncultured Methylococcaceae bacterium | reverse complement strand
CTGAGGCTTGGCTAAAAGACACTTTAGAAAAGCTGCCGACTTGGCCTAATAGTCGTATTGATGAATTGTTGCCGTTTCCTGTTACATCGGTAGATGATACATCACAGGGCTAGAGATAGACGGTCGCGCTGGACGCTTACGCTGCAAGTACAGCCTATCCTAATGGTTTTAATCAGGGTGAAAACGGATCTACGATTCCATGGGATATTTATCGTTGTTTTAATATAAAAAAGGGAAGCTCTGATGATATAACTAATTTATGGCCGAATACAGGCAATAACATATCATCATGTACTGTAACAAGCCTAGAACATAACCAAGGAGGCTATGACTCATGTATCTATCAATGGCCCATAGTTCCAGTAGATAGTGATTATGCCGCTGGTATAACAGACTTTGGCAAACAACAAACATGGAGTTTTGTGGGTTCAGCATATTTTTCTTTGACTTCGCCTGGGCGCGGTTATCTACAAACCCCCATAGCACCGTTAAATACAGCCCAAGGCAATACTATTAGCAGCTTGCTGGCTTGTAATGTGCCTCAAACTACGCCAGCGTCTTGTGCGCCGCCGGATGTATCGTCACAATGTGCGCTTACGGGTATCAAAAATGCAGGTAATACCCCAACTCAGGGTACCTTACAAACAGCTAGTGATTATTTTTCGGGTACTTTAAATGATGCCGCTCAAGGTTATACGGCTGCTAGTTATCCCTTGCCACTTTCTTGTGGCAAAAATTACGTTATTTTAGTGACGGATGGTTTGCCCGATACTGACATGAATGGCAATATCGTGACTCCAACTACTGCGCTTGCTGATGCAGTGACTGCTGCCACAAATTTATTAGCTACAGGCGTAAAAACGTATGTGGTCGGTTTTGGTTCAGAAGTCCAAGCAGGATCTTTAAATCAGATCGCAGTTGCCGGAGGAACGGGCACCTCTTATTCCGCATCTGATTACTCGTCATTGCAGAGTGCCTTGGATAGCATACTTCAAGATATTCTTAATGTTTCTAATTCAGCCGCTTCGGTTGCGGCTGATTCCACACAATTAAATACCGGCACTTTGCTCTATCAGGCTAAATATAATGCCACTGATTGGAGTGGCCAATTGTTAGCTTATAGGGTTAATTCCAGTACCGGCGCAATAATAACGCCCCCATTATGGGAAGCCTCATCTATACTCCCTAGTACTGTTAGGCATATTTATACTTATAATCCAAGTTCAGGAGGAGTGTCTTTTTCATGGAATAATCTTGCGCCCTCGCAGCAAACTTATTTAAATACCTTATCAGGAATTAATGATGGTAAAGGCTCTGGCAGAGTTGCTTGGTTAAGTGGTGTTCAGAGTCAAGAGCAGGCACAGGGTGGTATTTTTAGAAATAGAACTGATTCGTTGGGAATCATAAATCTATTGGGCGATATTGTAGATTCTGATCCGGTTTATGTAGGGAGTAAAGATTATGGCTATGGTAGTTTGCCGGGTGTTGAAGGAACCAGTTACAGTGTTTTTTTAAATTCTAGCGCTTATACCACTCGAACCGCTATGCTTTATGTGGGGGCTAATGACGGTAT
>CAIVGC010000210.1 GCA_903905335.1 uncultured Methylococcaceae bacterium | reverse complement strand
GCCGCAGAAATCGGTAGAATTCATGCAAAAGCCGCGTGATATTTGGCGAAGGTATTGAATAAGCAATCAGTTATTAATCAGGCTTTGCTTAGCCCACTTAGCTCAAACCGATTGGTTTAGGTATTTTGCCAAATGCTTTTGATATTTTTGCTTGTTATCTTCGACTAGGCATTTTTTCTTAACTAACAGCCGGACTTTAATAACTAATTTTTCTTTTTAGTTATTAAAGTCCGGCTGTTAGTTAAGGGATACGATCCTTTTTTTCGGTCAGTCGTAGCCTATTTTTATTCGAATATTTTAAGTTCATTTTAAATAACAGCTTTTTAGTTAAGCAACTGTGCTTTTTTGTTATTAAATACTGGCTTTTAGTTAAGGAATTTTTTTTTATCGCTTGGGGAAAGCCCTCTGAGCATTGTCGATCTTCATCGATTCAACATTGAATTTTGCAAATTCGATAGTAAACGTTTGTTTTATCAAAAGCACTTGTTGATTTTTCAGGAATAAATAGCAATATCCTTTAACGAAAAATCTATGTTTTAAAAGAAAAAATAACTTTTCGTTAAAGAGAAATAATAGATATTAAAATAACGTTAGAAGTAACTCTTTTAAAAATAGTTAAATTAAAATGATTTAACGTTATAAGAGATTAGCTTTAGATATCTGGCGAGTATTTTAATAAATACAATCAATAATTACCTTAATTAGTTAAGTAAATGAGCCTTTACTAGCTTTTATATCTAAAGTTCATAAGTAATACAAGTAGTATGTTTTTTAAAAATACCTTTATAAAAAACTAATTTACTAAGTTAGAGTAATAAAGCTATCTATTTGTTATTAGCTATATATAATGCGCACTTTAGCCGTTAAAATTAAGAGGTGATTCAATGAGAAGAACAAAAGTTGTGCACGACTTCATGACCTATCCTGTTGTCGAGAAAGTACCCTTTTATAGAAATATAGTCATTCAACTGGCTGATACCAGTCTCTTTCCTAATCTTCCAGTGCCTCTAGCGAGCATTAAAACGGTCATTGATGATTTGGAAAATGCCCTATTAGCCGCAAAAGACGGTGCCCATAGTGCTATTGCGATTAGGAATGATAAAGAAGTTATAGCAGATGAACTCTTTAGAGATTTAGCCGCGTACATTAATACACTAGCGAGTGGTGATGAAACGCTTATCATCCAAAGTGGTTTTCATGCCTCAAAACAACCTATAGCCCACCAAAAACCAGAATTAGCGATTTATGATGGCCCGCATAGTGGTAGTGTGCTCTTAAAAATTAAAGCTATTGAAGGTGCAGTGGCTTATATATGGCAATATGTTCAAGAGGCAACACCCAATTCGGCATCGGTATGGATTACTGTTAATACCAGTACCGTAGCCAACTTTCAAATAGATCATTTAATACCGGGTGTTACTTATTCGTTTCGCTATGCCAGTATTTCATCTGATGGCACTTCAGACTTTTGTACGCCGGTCAGTAAAATCGTTATTTGAAGTTTTGAATGATTGCCCAGCTATTGAATTAGCGGCATTGTTTATAGTTTGATCGGAGTACAAAGCTAGGCTTGTACTCCGCTACAACAAGCCATTAAAGTTGAGTATTGGCATCACTCTCCATTCCCGCGCATAGTCACACTGCCCACAGTTAAGAGAAAATAGTAAAACCCTGTTGTGTATTTCCTATGCCTATAAAGACAGTGTGCACTTCAAGCCAGGCAAGCAAATGCGTGACAGAGTCG
>CAIVGC010000209.1 GCA_903905335.1 uncultured Methylococcaceae bacterium | reverse complement strand
GTATTTTATTAGCGCTTTGGAAATTTTTTATTCAACCGAAGAGCTTTCTATCTTACTAGAAGAGCAGGGTTATTGTGAGATTTCAGCTAAAGCTATATTTTCAGGTATGCTAGGTTGTCATAGTGCTCGTAAACCTGAAGTAGTCGTTTGATGTTTAAGCAATCAATTTAAGATAAAGCCAGTAGGGGCGACAACATTCGCCCCTACGTTATGAATAGATTTAAGCTGCAGGCATTGAAAGTCGAGCAGTTTGAATAGCGCTTTTTACGGTATCAGGTGCCGTGCCGCCTATATGCTTACGTGCCGCGACTGAGCCTTCTAGTGTTAGGTAGTCAAAAACATCTTCAGTGATCAGCGCCGAAAACTGTTGTAATTCAGTTAACGAAAGTTCTGATAAGTCACGTTGACTATCAATGCCTAAGCGCACGGCCAAGCCCACCACTTCATGCGCGTCACGAAAAGCCATGCCTTTACGTACCAAATAATCAGCAAGATCGGTTGCAGTAGCAAAGCCACGTTTAGCTGAGTTATACATATTGGCCTTTTTAGCACTGATATGCGGGATCATGTCCGCATAAGCGCGTAGGCAGTTAATTAAGGTGTCGGCGGTATCAAATAAGGGTTCTTTGTCTTCTTGATTATCTTTGTTATAAGCCAAGGGTTGACTTTTCATTAGCATCAGCAATGACATTAAATGCCCTGTGACTCGGCCTGACTTGCCTCGGACTAGTTCAGGTACATCAGGGTTTTTCTTTTGCGGCATAATAGATGAGCCAGTACAAAAAGCATCAGGCATGTCGATAAAATCAAATTGAGCGCTAGACCATAAGATGAGTTCTTCTGAGAAGCGCGACAAGTGCATCATAATCAAGCTGCCTACCGCTGCGAACTCTATGGCAAAGTCTCGATCACTGACTGAATCCAGTGAGTTAGCAGAAGGGCGACTAAAGCCCAGTAATTCTGAGGTTATATGACGATCAATGGGATAACTGGTGCCTGCCAGTGCCGCAGCACCTAAAGGCATGATGTTGACGCGTTTGCAGCAGTCTTGCAGTCTATCTTGGTCGCGAACTAACATTTCAAACCACGCCATTAGATGATGGCCGAAAGTGATGGGTTGGGCAACCTGTAAATGAGTAAAGCCCGGCATAATGGTGTCAGTATGCTGTTCTGCTAAATTAAGGATGGCGTTTTGTAAGCGCGTTAGTTGATGACTAATATGCCCGATTTCACTGCGCAGATAAAGGCGTATGTCGGTTGCTACTTGGTCGTTCCTAGAGCGTCCGGTATGTAATCTTTTTCCGGCGACACCAACTAAGCTGGTCAGTCGCGCTTCGATGTTCATGTGCACATCTTCTTGCTTTATCGACCAGATAAATTCACCACTTTTGATTTCTTCACTGATCTGATTTAATCCAGCAACGATGGCGTCACAATCTTGTTTCGATATGATATTGCAGCGCATTAACATGGTGGCATGAGCGATGGAACCTTGAATGTCTTGAGGGGCCATGCGTTGGTCAAAATCGACAGATGCGGTAAAAACCTCAACAAAAGCATCGGTTGCCTCTGCAAAACGGGCGCTAGAGAGTTTTTCGGAATTAACTGTGGTCATGATAATGATTATGCGAATTAACTTAAAAGATGCGAAATTATACAGATAAACGCTTATTTATGAATTTAAAAACACTTTACTATAGATAAGCTAGCTTAGTGTAGCCATGTGTTTCTAAAATTGTTAATGACCCGCACGGCATAATTTTGTATAGTGAGCTAGTTTTTATTTTATAACTGGATGATGATTTAAAATTCATCCCGTTTTGTATATTTGAGGTGAAGTGTTTGGCTAAGTCTGCATTATTGGTGTTAGAAGATGGGACGGTATTTAACGGCGTATCCATAGGCGCGGATGGATGCTCTGTAGGGGAGGTGGTTTTCAATACTGCGATGACTGGGTATCAAGAAATTCTGAGTGACCCCTCGTACTGTAAGCAAATTGTGACATTAACTTATCCACATGTAGGAAATGTCGGTACCAATAGCGAAGACAATGAGTCTGCGGGTGTATTTGTCAGCGGCTTGGTTATTAGAGATTTACCGTTATTGGCGAGCAACTGGCGTAGTGAAAAAACCTTGCAACAATACTTGTTAGATAATAAGGTTGTAGCTATTGCGGACATAGATACACGGAAACTAACACGATTGTTGCGTGATAAAGGTGCGCAGCGCGGCTGTATTATGGCGGGCGAAACGGTTTGTCCAGAGACTGCAAAAGCTGCCATTGAAGGCTTCGCTGGCTTGAAAGGTATGGATTTGGCTAAAGAAGTCACTGTTGCTGAAACTTATGAGTGGACAGAGAATATCTGGGATTTACAAAACGGTTATACTCAAGGTGAAAATCTGACCAAGCATGTGGTTGCCTACGATTTTGGTATTAAAAGAAATATTCTTAGATTGCTGGTTAATAGAGGCTGTCGCGTTACAGTCGTTCCGGCAACTACATCCGCTGAAACTGTATTAGCGATCAAGCCTGATGGTGTGTTTTTATCGAATGGCCCAGGTGATCCTGAGCCTTGCATTTATGCTATCGAAGCTATTAAACAGATATTGGCAAACAAAACCCCCGTTTTCGGTATTTGCTTAGGACATCAATTATTAGCATTGGCCAGTGGTGCAAAAACTGAAAAAATGAAATTCGGTCATCATGGCGCTAATCATCCCGTTCAAGAAATTGCAACAGGACGCGTGATGATTAGTAGTCAAAATCATGGTTTTGCGGTTAATGAAGCAAGCTTGCCTAGCAATGTCATTGCAACTTATCGTTCGCTATTTGATGGTAGTCTTCAAGGTATTAAGCGTACTGATTGCCCCGCCTTTAGTTTTCAAGGCCATCCTGAAGGTAATCCAGGTCCGCATGATGTCGAAGCCTTGTTTGATGAATTTATTGATATGATGGCAGCGAGTTAGGACTAGTTTGGCAATCCGCTTAGCTTAGCGCCGTTTTATATCATAAACGTTGCTAAAAAATATTAGGTTAATAACCTAACTCATAAAAGATACTAACACAGAGTTACATACTAAAGACTATGCCAAAAAGAACCGACATAAAATCCATACTATTGTTAGGCGCAGGTCCCATTGTTATCGGTCAAGCTTGTGAGTTTGATTATTCAGGCACTCAGGCCTGTAAAGCGCTGCGTGAAGAGGGTTACCGAGTCATTTTAGTAAATTCTAATCCTGCTACTATTATGACCGATCCCGATATGGCTGATGCCATTTATATCGAGCCTATAGATTGGCAAACCGTTGAGAAAATTATTGCTAAAGAGCGTCCTGATGCGGTTTTGCCAACGATGGGTGGGCAAACTGCATTGAACTGTGCGCTAGATCTTGATGCGCATGGTGTGCTGGCAAAATATAACGTTGAGATGATCGGCGCGACTAAAGAAGCCATTAATATGGCCGAAGACCGTCAGTTGTTTAATGATGCTATGAAGCGTATTGGTTATGAAGTCGCGAAATCAAAAACTGCACATAGCATGGAAGAGGCTTTAGCTGCACAAAAGGAAGTGGGCTATCCAACAGTTATACGACCCTCTTTTACTATGGGTGGTAGTGGTGGTGGAATTGCTTATAATAAAGAAGAATTTGTTGAAATTTGTGAGCGTGGTCTGTATTTATCGCCTACCAATGAGTTGCTGATAGAAGAGTCAGTTTTAGGTTGGAAAGAATATGAAATGGAAGTGGTGCGGGATTCTAAGGATAACTGCATTATTGTCTGTTCAATTGAGAACTTTGATCCTATGGGCGTGCATACGGGTGATTCAATTACCGTAGCTCCAGCGCAAACATTGACGGACAAAGAATACCAAATTCTGCGTAATGTCTCTTTGGCAGTGTTGCGTGAAATTGGCGTAGATACCGGTGGCTCGAATGTTCAGGTTGCCATTAATCCAGTCGATGGCCGTATGATTGTCATTGAAATGAATCCGCGTGTATCGCGATCTTCGGCTTTAGCGTCTAAAGCAACTGGCTTTCCGATTGCTAAAGTAGCTGCTAAATTAGCGGTGGGTTATACCTTAGATGAACTAAAGAATGAGATTACCGGTGGAGCGACGCCGGCATCATTTGAACCGACTATTGATTATGTAGTCACTAAAGTCCCACGCTTTACCTTTGAAAAATTCCCACAAGCCGATGATCGCTTAACAACGCAAATGAAATCGGTAGGTGAAGTTATGGCAATTGGCCGTACCTTTCAAGAATCACTGCAGAAAGCTTTGCGTGGCTTGGAAATAGGCATTAGTGGCCTTGATGAAATAGTTGATCTAACTGCAGATGACGCGAACGATAAGATGCAAAGGGAAATGCGTCATCCAGGGCCTGATCGTTTGTTATATGTAGCTGATGCCTTCCGAAGCGGAATGACGTTAACTGAAATTCATGATGCGTCTAAAATTGATCCATGGTTTTTAGCGCAAATTGAAGATCTAATTCTTACTGAACAATCATTGGCGACTAAAACCTTATCAACCTTGAAGGAAGGTGAGCTTTATAAGCTAAAGCGCAAGGGCTTTTCAGATTTACGTATAGCGAAATTGCTAGATGCCTCTGAAACTGAAGTGCGTAATGTAAGGCATAAACAAAATATTCGCCCTGTTTATAAACGTATCGATTCTTGTGCTGCTGAGTTTTCTTCAGATACGGCTTATTTGTATTCTACCTACGAAGAAGAGTGTGAGGCTAGGGTTTCAAATAAAGAAAAAATTATCATTCTTGGTGGTGGACCTAATCGAATTGGCCAAGGTATCGAATTTGATTATTGCTGTGTTCATGCCGCCTTAGCATTGCGTGAAGATGGCTATGAAACCATCATGATTAATTGTAATCCTGAGACCGTTTCTACAGATTTCGATACGTCAGATCGTTTATACTTTGAATCATTAACGCTGGAAGATGTATTGGAGATTGTTCATATTGAAAAGCCTAAAGGGGTTATTGTTCAATATGGCGGACAAACGCCTTTAAAGCTTGCGCGTGCTTTGGAAGCAGCAGGTGTGCCTATTATTGGAACTTCGCCAGATTCTATTGATTTAGCTGAAGATCGTGAACGATTTCAGAAGTTATTAGAAAGACTGGGCTTAAAACAGCCACCTAATGGTACCGCTAGATCTGTTGATCAAGCCGTTGCTGTGGCAAAAGAACTAGGTTATCCATTGGTAGTCAGACCGTCTTATGTTTTGGGTGGTCGGGGTATGGAAATCGTGTTCAATGAAGAAGGCTTACAGCGCTATATGAAAGAAGCTGTTAGCGTTTCTAACGACGCGCCGGTATTGTTAGATCGTTTTCTTGATGACGCAGTAGAGATGGACGTAGATGCTATCTATGATGGTGAGCGTGTCTTGATTGGCGGTCTGATGGAGCATATCGAACAAGCTGGCGTGCATTCGGGTGACTCTGCATGTTCATTGCCTCCTTATGAGTTGGCTGTACATCTACAAGATAAATTGCGTGACCAAGTGGCCAAAATGGCTGAAGCCTTGGGTGTAAGAGGCTTGATGAATACTCAGTTTGCCATTCAAGGGGAGGATATCTACGTGTTAGAAGTTAATCCTCGTGCCTCGCGTACTGCGCCTTTTGTTTCTAAAGCAACAGGTTATCCGTTGGCTAAAATTGCTGCTCGCGTCATGGTTGGTCAGACGTTGACTCAGCAGGGAATTACCGAAGAACGAATTCCTGATTACTATTCAGTTAAAGAAGCTGTGTTTCCATTTGTTAAATTCCCTGGTGTTGATCCTTTATTAGGTCCTGAAATGAAGTCTACGGGTGAAGTGATGGGGATAGGTAAAACTTTTGGAGAGGCTTTTGCTAAATCGCAACGCGCAGCAGGCGTAAGATTAAACGATAGTGGTAAAGTTTTAATTAGTATTCGAGATGCAGATAAGGCAAAAGCACCTGATATTGCTAGAATGTTAGTGAATAAAAAATATGAGATTGTTGCTACTAGCGGTACCGCAAGATTTCTTCGCGAAGCTGGGATTCCATGTGAAGTGGTTAATAAAGTTAATGAAGGTCGACCAAATACTGTCGACATGATTAAAAATGATCAGATTCAGTTGATTATTAATACTACAGAAGGAAAAAAAGCAATTTCAGATTCATTTACTATGCGTAGAGAGGCTCTACAGCATCGTGTTACCTATTACACAACAATGGCCGGTGCTAAGGCTGCTTGTTACGCATTAGGTGAATTGGATGCTGGAGATGTTTCCTGTTTGCAAGACTTACATAAAAGTTTGATTTAAAGGTCTAAGGTTGCATTAATTGCATCCTTAGGCTAAATAATTAATTAATGGAATTTTGAAATGATTAAAGTACCTCTCACTGTAAAAGGTGCAGAAAAATTACGCGCAGAGTTGGATGAGCTAAAATCAGTCGTACGTCCTCGTATTATTGCGTCTATCGCCACTGCACGTGCACACGGCGATTTAAAAGAAAATGCTGAATACCATGCTGCGAAAGAGCAACAAAGTTTTGCTGAAGGTCGTATTGGAGAAATTGAGGGTAAATTATCTAATGCACAAATTATTGATATTACCAAAGTTGATGCTAATGGAAAGGTGGTGTTTGGGGCGACGGTAGAAATAGAAGATGTCGAATCTGAAAGAAGAGTCATCTATCAAATTGTGGGTGAAGATGAGGCCAGCATAAAAGAAGGCCGTATCTCAATCGGATCTCCTATTGCTCGAGCATTAATCGGCAAAGAAATCGAAGATGTTGTAACGGTTAAGGCGCCTGGTGGCAATGTCGATTATGAAATTATTTCCATTAAATATATTTAATTAAAAAGCGAAAGTTATATTAACTATTTCATTCGCTTTAACTTAAATTTATTTGTTTGGATTTAATCGGTGAATAACTACGATTTGACCGATGCTTTGAATAATCTCTGCACCGGTATCACTGTGTATTTGTTCACTTATTAGTTTGCGGCTATCACGCTCTGCACGTATTTTCACTTTAATTAGTTCGTGGCAATTAAGCGCTAGCTCAATCTCTGCAAGTACTGGAGCAGTAAGACCTGATTGCCCAATGGTCACTACGGGCTTTAAAATATGAGCCTCTGCTCTGAGTTTTTTCTTATCTGTAGGGTTCACGCTTTATTCCTGAATCAAAAAATCAATTTATACTATACAACAGATTATGGCCCGAAGTAAAAGTAGTAGCCGTTGGATGCAAGAGCATTTTGAAGATGAATATGTCAAAATGGCACAAATACAAGGTTATCGATCGCGAGCAGTTTTTAAATTAAAGGAAATTCAGGAAAAAGATAGCCTGATTAAGCCGGGTATGAATATTATAGATTTGGGAGCAGCTCCTGGTGGCTGGTCCCAGCTAGCTAGGGAATTGATGGGTAAGAAGGATAAGCTGATTGCATTGGATATTTTGCCGATGGAATCTATAGATAACGTAGATTTCATACAAGGAGATTTTCGAGAAGAAGCTGTTTTGAATTTGCTTTATGAGATTTTAGATCAAGCACCAGTTAGTTTGGTCATGTCTGATATGGCTCCGAATATGAGTGGTAATAGAGCGGTAGATCAACCTCGAGCTGTTTATTTGGCGGAGTTGGCATTGGATACTGCAAAAGCAGTGCTATCAAAAAACGGTAGTTTTTTGGTTAAGTTATTTCACGGCGAAGGTTTTGAAGCATACTACCAAGATGTGCAGAGTCATTTTACAAAAGTCATTATTAGAAAGCCAAAAGCATCAAGGCCACGAAGTAATGAGGTTTATATTTTGGCTAAGGGGTTTAAATGAAATTTAATGCCCCTATTTCTACAAAGTATGCAATTTATCTTGCAAGATCTAAATAAATAACGACAGTCAGGGGAGTTAAGTCCTGATATAATCAGTTAGTTTTTTTACCGAGAGCCATTTGGGTTAGGGTGTGTTTGTGAATGATATGATAAAAAATATAATCCTGTGGGTCGTCGTTGCAGTGGTGCTGATGTCCCTTTTTAATAATTTTGGTCCCCAAGGCGAACGAGCTGATTCATCATTATCTTATTCCCAATTTATTGAGTCGGTAAAAGCCGGGCAAGTCCAGCAAGTAGTTATTGATGAGCATATTGTTAAAGGTAAGATGCAAGGCGGCCAATTATTTAGGGTTTATGCGCCGACCGACGGACATTTGATTGATGATTTATTAGCTAATAAAGTTGATATCAAGGCTGTACCGCCTGAGCAACCCTCTATGTTAATGCAGTTGTTGGTTTCATTTGGGCCTATGTTGTTATTGATTGCTGTTTGGGTCTTTTTCATGCGGCAAATGCAAGGCGGTGGCGCTGGCGGCCGTGGTGCAATGAGCTTTGGTAAAAGTAAAGCTCGCATGTTGGAAGAAGACCAGATTAAAGTGACTTTTGCTGATGTGGCTGGTTGTGATGAAGCTAAAGAAGAAGTTGTTGAGATGGTGGATTTTCTTAGGGATCCTGCTAAGTATCAAAAGCTAGGTGGAAAGATTCCAAGAGGTGCTTTAATGATAGGCCCTCCTGGTACAGGTAAAACTTTACTTGCAAGAGCCATTGCTGGCGAAGCTAAGGTGCCATTTTTTACTATCTCAGGTTCAGATTTTGTAGAAATGTTTGTGGGTGTGGGTGCATCTCGTGTCAGAGATATGTTTGAGCAAGCTAAAAAACATGCGCCATGTATTATTTTTATTGATGAAATTGATGCTGTAGGTCGTCAACGTGGTGCAGGTTTGGGTGGTGGTAATGATGAGCGTGAACAAACATTAAATCAATTATTGGTTGAAATGGATGGCTTTGAAGGCAACGAAGGAATTATTGTTATTGCTGCAACTAATCGGCCAGATGTTTTAGATAAAGCATTGTTACGGCCAGGTCGATTTGATCGCCAAGTTACAGTGGGTTTGCCGGACGTTCGTGGCCGTGAACAAATTCTTAATGTTCATGTGAAAAAGGTGCCTGTCGCTGATGATGTTGAAGTTAAATACATCGCTCAAGGAACACCTGGATTTTCTGGTGCAGATTTAGCTAATCTTATTAATGAAGCGGCTTTGTTTGCGGCTAGAATGAATAAACGTGTGGTTAGTATGTCTGATTTAGAAAAAGCCAAAGACAAGCTCATTATGGGCGCTGAAAGACACACTATGGTCATGGATGAAAAAGAAAAAAAGATGACTGCATATCATGAGGCAGGGCATGCTATTGTCGGAAAATTAGTTCCTGAACATGATCCCGTTTATAAAGTAAGTATTATGCCTAGAGGGCGTGCCTTAGGTGTGACGATGTTCTTACCTGAAAGAGACCAATATAGTGCTAGCAAGCAAAAATTAGATAGTATGATTTCTAGTCTATACGGCGGACGTATTGCCGAGGAAGTGGTTTTTGGTTGGGAACAAGTGAGTACAGGTGCTTCTAATGATATTGAGCGAGCAACTGAGTTAGCAAGAAATATGGTAACTAAATGGGGGCTGTCTCAACGCTTAGGGCCATTATCTTATAGTGAAGAAGAGGGAGAGGTATTTCTTGGGCGTTCAGTAACTCAGCATAAAACAGTCGCTGAAGAAACATCGCATACTATTGATGAAGAAATACGTTCATTTATTGATCGTAACTATGAAAGAGCCGAGCGCTTACTTAAAGAAAATATTGATATCCTGCATGCAATGGCTGAAGCATTGATGAAATATGAGACTATCGATAAATTCCAAATTGATGATTTAATGGCTCGTAAGCCAGTAAGAGATCCTCAAGGATGGGATGACAGGCCACCTCGTGGTGATGTTAAAGTCGATGAAATTAAAGACGTTGATGGTAAAAAAGCTGAAAAATCAATTGGCCAAACTGCAGAGCAAGGTTAAATAAGATGGTTCGGTAAACTAAAGGGGAAGCAAAGCGCTTCTCCTTTTTTTTGCGTTAGATAAAAATAAAATATAGCTCTACTAATAATATGGTCGTAATAAGCTACTTTATGTTAGATATTATTAGCGCAGTGAGTTATATATTTTCCAGAGAGTGAGCGATAACACCATGAAAAGAAAATATTTTGGAACAGATGGCATCAGAGGGAAGGTAGGTGTGCCTCCTATAACAGCCGATTTTTTCTTAAAGCTGGGTTGGGCAGCAGGGCAAGTTTTTTCTAATGAAGGGCATAATTTTGTTTTAGTAGGTAAAGATACGCGTATATCGGGGTATATGTTTGAATCTGCTTTAGAAGCAGGTCTTACTGCTGCTGGTGTCGACACGCATTTATTAGGGCCAATGCCCACGCCTGCAATAGCGTATTTAACACGCACATTAAGGGCTAGTGCGGGAATAGTAATTAGTGCTTCCCATAATCCTTATTATGATAATGGGGTTAAGTTTTTTTCGGTACAAGGTACTAAGTTGCCTGACGATATAGAGAAGAAAATTGAATGCTATCTAGATGCGCCGATGACCACAGTAGATTCTTCAAGATTAGGTAAAGCAAAGCGATTGGGGGATGCTGCAGGACGCTATATTGAGTTTTGTAAAGCAAGTATTCCTACTAGACTAGATTTCAGTGGTATGAAGATTGTTGTAGATTGCGCACATGGAGCTACCTATCATATTGCTCCGCATGTGTTAAGTGAGCTAGGTGCGGAAATCATTATTATAGGGGCTGAACCAAATGGCCTTAATATTAATGAAGGATGTGGTGCAACTAAGCCTGATAAATTAGTAGCCTGCGTATTAGAAAATCAAGCTGATATCGGTATTGCACTGGATGGGGATGGAGATCGTCTGGTAATGGTTGATCACAAGGGTGAGGTGGTTGATGGCGATGAACTTATCTATATTATTGCTAAATCTAGGCAAGGTGTAGGTCAGATGTCAGGTCCAGTTGTGGGTACTTTAATGACTAATTTAGGCATGGAATATGGCTTGAAAAATTTAGGTATTGAATTGCTGAGAGCTAATGTTGGTGATCGTTATGTGTTAGAAATGTTGAGTACACATAAAGGCATATTGGGTGGAGAAAATTCTGGGCATATTATCTGCTTAGATAGAACAACCACAGGTGATGGCATTATTGCGGCATTGCAAGTTATGGCTGAAATGCACGATAGTGGTCATACACTTAACGAATTGAAATCGGGCATGAAAAAGTTTCCTCAAGTATTAGTTAATGTTAAAACAGCCAGAAAAATGACGCCAGAAGCTGAAGTCTCAATTCAAAAGGCTGTAAAAGGTGTTGAAGATAAGTTGGGCGCTAAGGGTAGGGTCTTATTAAGAGCCTCTGGAACAGAGCCTTTAATTCGAGTGATGGTGGAAGGTGAGGATGCAACAGTGGTTGAAAATTACGCCCAGCAGTTGGCGGAAGATGTTAAGAAAGCAATAGGTGCTTGAATTAGGACCTATTAGCCTATATCATACACGGTTTGTTTCTATATATAGGTAATGTTGATGCGTCGGTCTCTAGTTGTCGGTAATTGGAAAATGAATGGAACTCGTGCTAGTGCTGAGTTACTAGCAAAAGGCATTATTGCCGGATTAGG
>CAIVGC010000208.1 GCA_903905335.1 uncultured Methylococcaceae bacterium | reverse complement strand
TCATTAATGCGCGGTGGGCGCAGAGGACACGATGCAAAAAATTATAGCCAGCAGCCTATTAATTGTGGGTTTTAGTACCCAATCAAACGCTCAAGATAATCTTCCTGATAATTCCATAGAACTACCAAATGTTGTGGTGACAGCAACACGAACAGAAACACCTGAAAATGAGATCGGTAGTGCAATAACAGTGATTACTGCAAAGGATATTGACTCTAAACATGTGACTAACGTAGCTGATGCCTTAAGAACAGTTCCAGGTTTAGATGTCATTAGATCGGGTGGTCTTGGACAGCCAACAGCGGTTTACCTTCGAGGCGCTAATGCCAATCACACCTTAGTATTGGTTGATGGCGTAGAGATGAATGATCCTTCTAGTCCTAGTGGTTCTTTTGATTTTGCAAACCTTCAAACAGATAATATAGAGCGGATTGAAGTCGTTAGGGGCGCCGCCAGTGCGGTTTATGGCTCCGATGCGATGGGTGGGGTTATTAACGTAATTACAAAAAAAGGTAAAGGTGCGGCTAGATTTACAGGCACTGCCGAAGGCGGATCTTATGATACTTGGAAAACTACTGGCGCAGTTTCTGGTAGTACGGAACGTGTTAATTATAGCTTAGATGCCTCAAGGTTAGAAACGGCTGGCTTTTCTACGGCCGATCAAACGATGGGTAATATTAATTCCAATGGTCATGCCAATACCACGGTAAGTGGCCGCTCGGGTGTTAAAGTCACTGATAATCTCGATTTAGGTGCTACCTTACGTTATAACGAAGGCAAAACGACTAGTGATGATTGTGGCGGTGTTAATTGTGATAATACGGGCAATTATAATACCTTTAACGAATTGTTTACTCGTGGTTTTGGGCATCTTAAGTTATTTGATGGTTTATGGGAACAAACCATAGGCGCAGCTTATAGTCGAACGGATCGAAATAATGTAACTGTATTTAATCCCAATTCACCTAATAGTTATGGTAATTCCGTTGCGGCTAATTTGGGTGAAAAAGTTAAATTGGATTATCAAAATATTTTCAACATTCATAAATCTAATACTGTCACATTAGGGGTAGAAGAAGAGGCAGATAGTTTAAATAGTTCGGCGACATCCCCTGACCTTTATGGGACTAATGCCTCGATTCCAATTAAGACGATGAACACGGTGAGTACTTATTTACAAGATCAGATTAAGTTGTTTGAGCGTTCTTTTACTACCTTGGGCATAAGGTATGATGATAATAATCGTTTTGGTGGTCATGAAACTTGGCGAGTGAATGAGTTATTTACTATTAACGAAATAGGGACGCGCTTAAAAGGCAATTACGGTACTGGTTTTAAAGCGCCTTCACTCAATCAGCTTTATGACACCATCTATAATTCAGGTAATCCTAATTTAAAACCCGAAACCAGTGTTAACTGGGATGTGGGCTTAGAACAGGATTTATTTCGTAAAAAAATCACAGCGGGTGTTAGTTATTTCAATAATAACTTTAATAATTTGATTCAGTATTTAAGTGTGCCGCCTTATACCAACAATAATGTCAGTCGAGCTAAAGCAAGTGGCGTTGAAGCCTTTATGGAGGTGCGTCCCTTAAAGGATTTAACCTTACGAGGTAATTATACTTATCAGCAAACTTTGGATATGGTTACGGACACTCAATTACTCCATAGACCTAAGAATAAGGCAAGTTTTGACGCAGATTATCAGTTTTTAAAAAAGGCACATATCCATGTCAATGTGTTAATGGTCGGGCAAAAAGCTGATAGTGCTTATATAGGATATACATCGGTACCTGTAACCATTGCCAGCTATACTTTACTTAATCTTGCCGGAAGTTACGATGTTAATACGCATTTGCAAGTGTTTGCTCGAATCGATAACGTACTTAATAAACAGTATGAAGAAGTTTATGGTTATGGAACTTCAAGTGTTGCAGGATACGGTGGTGTTAAAGTTAGCTACTAAAACTATTTATACTTATTAAGTATGATGGGTAGGAAGTATTTCTTTCTATCCATTATAATAACTAACAATCCCTATATACCCAAATGAGCAAACAATGAACATACACACTTGGCTACAAGCCAAATATTTACCTATCTCACTTATTGCCCTGATGATTCTGACGCGATTTGAACATTTTGGCGGTGCACTACATCTTCCTGATGCCTCTTTAGCAGTGTTCTTTTTTGCAGGCTTTTATCGTAAAAAAGCGTTATTAGGTTTTCTATTAGCCTTGGCAGCTTTAATTGATGTTATTGCTCTTCAAAATGGTACTAGCAGTTACTGCATCTCTCCGGCTTATGTTTTTTTAATTCCCACTTATAGTGTTATGTTTCTTGCAGGTTATTATTGTGCCAAGTTTAAATCCTTAAGCCTAAGTTCATTAGGCATACAACTTAGCACCGTATTTCTGGCTGCTAGTGTTGCCTTTGGCATCTCAAATTACAGTTTTTATTTGCTAGCCGGACGCTTTGACGATTTAAGTTTAAGCCAATACGCGGAGCGCGTCGCTCAGTTTTATACACCTTATGTCAGTTCTGTATTGCTCTATGCGACCTTCATCTATGCTGTAATGCTGTTAGTTAAAGCCCTGCCAGCGTTGAAGGTTAATCAAAAATCTGCTTGAGTCAACTATTACGGTGTAGCGTAAAGCACTTATCCTAAAAATCAGTTAAAACTCATTTCACATTTAAGTTCATAGTTTGGGTTGCACTTTTCGCAACCCAACATCACGCTGTTTGACAGCGGCAACCTCGAATACAAAAGTGGTATAGCTGTTATTAGCTGATGTTATGAAGCCTTTCAGCAGTTTATTTAAAAGAATAATGATTTCGCTA
>CAIVGC010000207.1 GCA_903905335.1 uncultured Methylococcaceae bacterium | reverse complement strand
ATCTTTAAAGCTCATGGTAAAGGGTGTTAATTAATAATGCGGTGGTGTTTCATTGATGCTTACACCACTAATGGCCAGCAGGACGGGCTTTGCAACCCCATCCCTTACGTTTAAATTTTAGACAGTTATAGAAGCACCCAAACGTTTCGGTCGGGGTTACAAACCTCGACCGGCATCAGTATGTAAAGTTTGTTAATTAATAATGCGGTGGTGTTTCATCGACGCTTTCGCCGCCACTGCCTTCTGTCGATAAACTCTTAATGCGATCATTAAGTAATCTGCAAGTGGCGTCCAAGCGATCTATGTGTTGTTGTTGCTGGCCTACGATGGTATTTAAGGCCTGCAATAAATCTTCCTGATAAGCGGTTTTTATTTCCAGCTCTATGATTCTATCTTCATTCATTCAAATAACCTTTGAGAACTGTTGCTGTTGTTTTTGTGCCAGATAGCTATCAAAGACCATGCAAATATTGCGTATTAATAAACGTCCTGCCGGCAATACTTTTATACCATCGCTAGCTAAGGTCAACAAGCCATCGCTTTGCATAGGCATTAATGCCAGCAGTTCTTTGGCGAAGTAATCGCAAAAGTTAATGGAGAAAGCCTGTTCGATGTTGGCAAAGCTTAAATCAAAATGGCAGATTAACTGACTAATAACCTCGCGGCGTAATTTATCGTCATCATTAAGTTCGACGCCTTTAAATACCGGTAGTTTATGCTGCTTGATTAAGTCATCGTACTGATCCAGTTCTTTTACATTCTGGATATAAGCATCCCCTACCCTTCCGATTGAAGTCACGCCAAAGCCGATGAGATCGCAATCGGAATGGGTAGAGTAACCTTGAAAATTTCGATGTAACTTGCCTTCTCGTTGGGCAATGGCTAGTTCATCATCGGGCTTGGCAAAATGATCCATACCGATATAAACATAACCTGCCGCAATGAGCTTTTGACCTATCATCTGCAATATTGCGAGCTTTGCATCAGCACTGGGCATATCGGCATCATTAATCTGGCGCTGGGTTTTAAAGCGGTTGGGCATGTGCGCATAATTAAATATCGAGAACCTATCAGGGCTTACCGCTAATATCTTATCCAAGGTGATGGCAAAACTGTCCACGGTTTGCAGTGGCAAACCGTAAATCAAATCGATATTAGTCGAACGAAAGCCTTCGCTACGTGCCGATTCTAATACGCTAAACGTTTGTTCCTCGCTTTGAAGGCGATTAACTGCTTTTTGTACGGCAGGATCAAAATCTTGTAAACCTATACTGATTCGATTAAAGCCCAGTTCACGTAATTGTTTAATAGTATCGGCATTAGTTTCTCTAGGATCGACTTCTATCGAATACTCGCCACTATCATCGTCTTTAAGCAAAAAATGTTGGCGGGTGACCGTCATCAATTGTTTCATTTGCTCATAACTTAAAAAGGTCGGCGTACCGCCACCCCAATGCAATTGATTCACCACTCGATTAGAATCGAATAATTCCCCTAGCATGGCAATTTCTTTACACAGATTATCTAAATACGGTTCTGCATGGGCACGGTTTTTGGTAACGATTTTATTGCAAGCGCAATAAAAACAAACCGTATCGCAAAAGGGGATATGAAAATACAACGATAAGGGCCCACCTGCCGCATTCGATTTTGCAATATGTAGGCGATAATCTTCATCAGTAAAGCCTTCATGCAGCTCTAAGGCGGTAGGATATGAGGTATATCTTGGCCCGGCTTTATCGTAGCGATTGATTAAAGCGAGATCAAATTTGATGGACTGATCTATCATTTGACGGAATCGTTAATAATAATGTGTTGAGTATTTTTATCAGTCAACATGACTTGATTGATAGCCCCTATCAAATCACCGCTTTGTGACATGGCATTGCCCGACTTAGAAACCCGTGCCAGCAATTTAACTTCAGGAAAGTTTGATAATTTCATAGTCGGCATCATCGCCATCGTATCATTCAAGCTGACCGTTATGGGCAAATCAGACACGTGTTTACGAACGATAGCCAAAGGCATTTTAGGACCCGATAAGGCTTGAGCATAAACAAAAACCGTATCCGTCGCGGCGACAGATTTTATTAATTCAGGCGCTAAACTGACCTGTACAGTAATCGCTGCGCTAGAAACAGGTGCGGCAGCTTGGGCCTCTGACTGAGCAAGCGCATCGGGTGATTCACTGGCTAATTTAGCTAATAAGCCTTGTATTTCTTGCTGATATTCAGAACCCGGTGGCAATAAGGATTCTAGTTTTTTCCATAACTTTGTTGCCGTGACCGCATCGCCTTCTTGCGCTTTAGCCATGCCACCTAACCATAAGGCTTTCATATTGTCAGGTTCTAACGCTAAGGCTTTAAAAATCAGTTCTGAAGGTTTACCTATCAGGTTTCTATCATTCACGTAGCCCAAAGCGTCCGCATAAAGCAGGAGTATTTCAGCTTGATCGCCGAGCAATTGATAGGCATGAGTAAAAGCATCTAGTGCTTGAGTATGTTGTTCCAATACATCATAGGAGCGCCCCAACATTAACCAACCTTGCGCATCATCTGGATGGTTTTTTAACTTTTCAGCTAAACCATTCACCATTTTATTAATTTCAGCCATCTTAATGGCATCCGTATCGATAGCCATTTCAGCGCTATGACTGACGGCTTGATAATTACCCAGCGACCAATACAGTGTTCCTGCTAGTAAAGGCACTACAATAACAAACACGTAGATTATCCAACGGCTTTGAGTCGAAACTGAGCTTACCTTAGATTGAATATCTAGATCATCACTTAATGCCTGCTCAAGATCAGCTAACTGCTCATCATATTGAATTTGACTGAGTCCACCTGAGCGCAGATTTTCTTTAAGCTCAGCGAGTCTTTGTTGAGCAATTTTCACATTGCGCTGATCAAGATCAATATCCAAATTAGAATGCTTACGCCATAAGGGTGGCAGGATAAACAAAAAAGCGATCACTATCAGTGCGCCGACTAACAGCAAAAATACTATATTCAAGAGAGCTCACCTTTTTCTAATAAACTGCGGACTTTTTTTTGTTTTTCAGTATTGCTTTCTAAGGCATCAACTTGAAACTGTGCAACTGCCCTTTTACGTCGAATAACGAAAAACACCATTATCAAACCCATGAATAGAAACACCACGGGGGCTATCCACAATAGGCTGGTTTTGCCCTCGAATGGCGGCTTGTATAAGACAAAATCACCGTATCGATCAGTCATAAAACGAATAATGTCTTGTTCAGACTTACCTTGTTGCAACATTTCATAGACTTGCCGCCGCAAATCGCTAGCCAATTCAGCATTAGAATCGGCAATCGTTTGGTTTTGACAGACTAAACAGCGTAATTCCTTGGTCAAGGTTTCATAACTTTCTTGCTGTTTAGGATCGGACAATTGACGTGAGTCAACAGCATGACTGCTGATAGAGGTCATCAACAATAATATAAATAATAAAGGCTTCATTAAGACTCTGCTTCTAGCTTGGCAATCAAAGGAAGGAAGATTTTTTGCACATCATCAGCGGCAACAGGCCCTGTATGTTTATAACGTATCAGGCCTTTTTTATCGATGACAAAGGTTTCTGGTACACCATAAACGCCGTAATCTATACCGATGCGACCATCTTGATCCATAATACTGACGTTATAGGGATTACCCAACGTTTTCAACCAAGTTTTGGCATCTTCCGGTTCGTCTTTATAATTCAAGCCAATAATAACCACTGCGTATTGCTTAGCAAACTGATTTAATATGGGATGCTCGGCACGACAGGATACGCACCACGATGCCCAGACATTAAACAGCCAAACCTGACCTTTTAAATCAGCAGGCGTTAGCTTCTGTTCTGGTGCATTAAGCTTAGGTGCAGAAAATTCCGGTGCGGGTTTATTAATAAACGGCGAGGGAATATCGTTGGGCTTAAGATTTAAGCCTAAGCCCAGAAACACAGCCATGATAATGAATAAGAGTAATGGAATAATATATTTAAGCATCTTTAAATTATTTGCGTCAGCTTTTCAATTAATTAGAGTCTTTAAATCGGATAAAACAATTGGATCCACTATCAATAGTGTTTTGTTGTACTTCTACATAATCAAGTGATTTTATTAGCTTCCCCAGCTTAGCAAAACCATAATTTCTTGGATCAAATGAGCTATCTAGTCGCGGAATGTAACTACCTACCGGACCTAAATTTGCCCACCCGTCTTCTTCAGATGCTGACTCAATAGCCTCTTTAATGAGTTTTTTTAATTGATTATCTTTCGATGAATCGACAATTTTAGTTGATTGTTCTTTTTTGTCATTTGGGGATTCTAGTGAAATAGTGACTTTACTGTTTTTCCCAAGGGTAGCGTTTGTTTTTTCAGAGTTTTTTATTTTCTTAATTTCATCCGCAGAACCCTCATTATCCATAATGGTTTCGGTAAATATAAATTTATTGCACGCCGCACGAAAGGCCTCAGGCGTTGACCGCTTTCCAATTCCAATAACCTCAAGTCCTGCTTCTCTAATACGAGTCGCTAATTTAGTAAAATCGCTATCACTAGAAACCAAGAAAAAACCATTAAATTTTCCGGTGTAAAGTAAATCCATTGCATCAATAATTAAAGCTGAGTCAGTAGCATTTTTACCTACGGTATAAGAAAACTGCTGCATAGGTTGGATAGCATTTTTATTAAGTACAGTTTTCCAGCTACCAAGCTGTGTATTTGTCCAGTCTCCATAACAACGCCGTGAAGTGACATCTCCGTATCTGGCAGCTTCGGTCAATATTGCATCTATTGCTTTCGCTTGTGCGTTATCGGCATCAATCAATAAAGCAAATCTTTTGTTTTCATTAATGGTCATTAACCACCTATTGGTGTCTTTACAACTCGATAGCGCCTATCACAAGCTGCGCATAAACCACCCACCGCCATGAATAACGCCCCCATCCAAATCCAACGAATGAAAGATTTATAATAAACACGCAAACTCCACGCACCCTGATTCCCTAAGGGTTCTCCGATGGCGACGAATAAATCCCTAAATAAACCGGCATCTATGGCCGCTTCGGTCATGGGCATCTTTTGCACTTGATAAATGCGCTTTTGCGGTTCCAGCTTAGCGACTTGCTGGCCATTATGACTGACTGTGACAAAGGCTTGTTCAGCAATATAATTAGGACCTTTAGTTTGTTTAACGCCATGAAATTCAAAAATATAACCTGACATATCTAAGGTGTCATTCGGCTCCATACGCACATCTTTTTCTACACTATAAACACTGGTTAAGGTAATGCCGATAACAAATACCGCAATACCTAAATGCGCAATAGTCATGCCGTAAAATCCAGCAGGTATGGTTTGTAACCGTTGCCAAGTAAAGCCTTGGTTTCCTAAGCGATCAATAAAAGATAAGCCGGTCATAGCCGTAGTCCACAAGGCCAAGGTCAAACCTAACATTGCCCCCCATGAATAAAAAGGCATCAGTAAAGGCAGTAATAGACCACCAGCAAGGCAAGCGATCATTATCCAGCGTACTCGCTTTGCTAATTCACCTATAGAATCTTTTTTCCAGCGCAATAACATACCTAAACCCACAGCAATGGCTAGCGGTGCCATCAAAGGTATAAATACGGCATTAAAATACGGAGGCCCGACTGAAATCTTGCCTAAGCCTAAGGCATCTATGACTAAAGGATATAAAGTACCTAGTAAAATACTGGCCGCAGTTACCACTAATAACACATTGTTCAATAAAATAGCGGATTCTCTAGAGACCATCTCAAAAGTTGCACTACTTTTAACGGCAGGGGCTCTGACGGCATAGAGTAATAAAGAACCTCCGACGACTACCGCCAGAAAGACTAAGATGAACATTCCTCTAGCCGGATCACTGGCAAAAGCATGAACGGAGGTTAATACTCCTGAACGTACTAAAAAAGTACCTAACAAGCTTAAAGAGAAGGCGAAAATCGCTAACAAAACTGTCCAAGTTTTAAATACACCGCGTTTTTCTGTCGCTGCTAAAGAATGAATCAACGCAGTACCCACTAACCAAGGCATAAAAGAAGCGTTTTCCACGGGATCCCAAAACCACCAACCGCCCCAACCTAATTCGTAATAGGCCCACCAGCTACCTAACGCGATACCGAAGGTTAAAAACATCCAAGCCATATTGGTCCACGGCCTTGACCATCTGGCCCAAGCGGCATCTAATCGGCCTTCTAATAAAGCAGCAATTGCGAAAGCAAAAGCCACAGAAAAACCCACGTACCCCATGTAGAGCATTGGAGGATGAATCGCCAGCCCTGGATCTTGAAGCAAAGGATTTAAGTCTCGACCTTCTAGTGGCGCAGGAAACAAGCGCTCAAAAGGATTAGAGGTAAATAATAAAAATAGGATAAAGCCAATAGAAACCAGCCCCATAACACCTAATACTCTCGCTAAAGTCGCTGCGGGTATACTTTTACTAAACTGAGCGACCAAAGCCGTCCATATCGTTAGCACTAAGCCCCATAATAATAACGAGCCTTCATGCGCACCCCATACACCTGATATTAAATACAGCGTAGGTAAAGAAGTATTAGAATTAGTCGCGATATATTTAACTGAAAAATCATGCGTCAAGCAGCTATAAGTTAAGCTTCCGTAAGCCAAAGCCATAAAGAGCAATTGCGCAAAGGCAGCGGGTTTGGCTACTGCAATCCAAGCTAATTGATTACGAAAAGCACCGATGATAGGCAAAGTGCCTAAAACTAGCGCCATACATAAAGCCAGTATTAGTGAAAAGTGTCCGAGTTCTGCAATCATTGTTTTTGACTCATGTGATAATTTTTATGTCCTATAAATTCCAACTAATAATTGCTACGGCCATATCTTAAATAATGAAAAGACACTACTTAACGCAGCTTTACTGATATATTTTCTCATTATATTTTAACCAACCGGCTACATGATGCCCCTTAGGGTCATGATGCGTCCAGTGTACTAAGCCACCTTTTTCGCTCCATACATACTCGCCCTTAAAAGCAATGATGTCACCTAATTGAATAGGATCAATTTTTCCTGCAAGATCGATGTTATGGGCAAGCAAAATACTCTGCCCAGAATTTAATACAACAATCATTTTCTGATGTCTGATACCACTCGTATCATCTGGTAAAAGCTTTGAAATTTTGCCTTCGCCTTCAACCGGAATATCACTTATCCGACGCGCAAACGCATCTTGGAAAATAAAATCATTGCTACTATTAGTGCTGATAGCTTGCTGTGTTGAGCTATGCGCCTTAATAGGGAGATACTGCGGAACAGTAACATACAAAAAGCACCCAATAGCAATGAACAGCAAAAGGGGAAACAGCTTAAAAAACAAGCTATTGTGAGTACTTTTTTGTTTGTGATGATTAGTTGTTTGGGGCTTTAGACCAGTAACACCTTCAATTCTAGCATTAACCGCTTTGATCTTTCCGTCATTATCTACATGTAGCTGATAATAGATTATATCACCAACAACTGGGCGACGAAGGCTGTTTTTAAACGCCGAAATATGGATAAAAACATCGTTTGGGGTCTGTTCTGGCCGAATAAAACCAAAACCTTTATCTTCCTTCCAACGCGCTAAGCGCCCTTTAAAAATAGCACTCATTACTTAGCAGTAACGGGTTCAGTTTGATTTTTTAAACTTGCCTTAACTTCTGGCGGCATATAGTTTTCATCATGTTTAGCTAATACTTCCTCAGCAATGAACACACCTTGTTCATTGAGTTTGCCATGAGCAACAATACCCTGACCTTCTCTGAATAAATCCGGCAATATACCCGTATATTCAACGGTTACTTCTTTACTAAAATCAGTCAGTTTAAAGCGCACCATCATGCCATCACCGGGCCTTTCAACACTGCCTTTAATGACCATGCCACCTAATCTAAACAAAGCTGATTTAGGCGCTTTGCCTTCTACGACATCAGTCGTAGAAAAGAAATACATTAAATTATCATTAAAGGACTTTAAGGCGAAGCCGGTGGCTATACTGGCACCGACAACCATCAAGGCTATTAATATTAAGCGCTGTTTTCTTGCTGGTTTCATAGAGATTGTTTTTGTTTCTTTAAGGCTTTAACAAAAAATTGTTTGCGCTGAACGATGGGAATAATAATATTTGCTAGCAATACGCAAAAAGTAACACCATAAGACGTCCAGACATAAAAGCCATAGCCGCCCATAGAAAGAAATTCATTTAAACTCATAATCGCAGCTCCAATACTTTAGCTTTAACCCATTGAGCATTACGCTCACGCTGTAATAATTCGATACGTATTCTTTGTATCAAAGCGATCAAATAATAAAACTTGAAAGATAGCGCCATTAATAACAAGGGAATCAACATACTGACATGAATAGAAGGTTTATCCATTTTGGTTACGGTAGGGCCTTGATGTAAGGTATTCCACCATTCTACGGAATAATGAATGATAGGAATATTAACCACACCCACTAAAGCCAATATAGCAACCGCTTTAGAGGCCACACGTTTATCGTCTATCGCACCATAAAGACCAATAACCCCTAGATACAGAAACAACAATATCAACTCTGAGGTTAAGCGGGCATCCCAAACCCACCAAGTTCCCCACATAGGTTTTCCCCATAATGAGCCGGTAAACAAAGCGATGAAGGTAAAGCTAGCACCGATAGGCGCACTACTAATAGCAACAATCTGGGCTAATTTAATACGCCAAACTAAACCAATTGCGCCAGAAATTGCCATCACCATATAGATGAACAATGACATCCACGCACTGGGCACATGGATATAGATAATACGATAACTATCTCCCTGCTGATAATCAGACGGTGCTAAATATAAGCCACCGTAGAGTCCAAATCCTGTCAACAACACGAAGATAATAATTAGCCATGGCATGACTTTATCAGTAAACGCATAAAAATGAGGGGGCGAAGCCATGCGATGAAAAAATCTTACAACAGCATTTGGAATTAAAAACATAAGTCTATTTAAGTTAAAGTTTCAGTCCTGCAAGATTTGCTTGCGTCACGATAGAGCTAGACAAGGAAATGACTAGACCCATAATCAATGGGTATTTTACGAGATAATGGTTAATTTACACTCATTTTTAATGCAGCCGCTGTTGGCCAAGGCGCCAACACTAAAGACAAACATAAAATTGAGATTAAAATATTAATCTGAGCATCAACCGGTAAGCCGCTGCCAGCCATCTCAACTGCATTACCCGCAAAAATAAGCACCGGCACATACAGAGGTAAAACTAACAATGATAAGATCATACCGCCTCGGCGCAAACCTACCGTTAAAGCTACCCCTATCGCACCAATTAAACTTAACACAGGCGTTCCTAATAGTAGCGTTAATAACAGTACACCTAAGGATTGCGTAGGCATACCTAACAAAACAGCGAGTAACGGTGCGACTATCAATAGAGGTAAACCCGTGACCAACCAATGAGCAATAATTTTAGCTAACACTAGAACTGAAGCAGGATAAGGGCTTAATAAAATCTGCTCTAAAGAGCCGTCATCAAAATCTGACCGAAATAGACTATCCAAAGACAACATGGCAGCCAGTAAAGCCGATACCCAGATTATGCCTGGGGCAATCGCTTGTAATAAATGCGGTTGAGCGCCGATACCTAAGGGAAATAGCGTGATGACTAAAATAAAAAACAATAGGGGATTAGCAATTTCAGAGCGCCTTCGCACTGCCAACAGTAAATCTCGCCGAATAATGGCTATAAATGCGTAAAAAAAAGACATTAGGATAATAAAATACGTTGCACATCCACGCTAGGTAAAGCAATATCATGGTGTGATGTTAAAACAATCATGCCGCCATTATTACAATGCTCGGCCATCAAACTTTCAATTAATGCAATTCCTTGTATATCAAGAGAAGTAAAAGGCTCGTCGAGTATCCACAAAGTATTATGCGTAATTAATAAACGCGCTAAGGATAAACGTCTTTTTTGACCTGCTGATAAGCTCTGAACCAGCGCATCCTCAAAAGCTGCTAACTGAACTTTAGCCAAGGCCTGTGCTATAGAATAGAGTCCAGATTGACCTAGTGCCAAGGATACATTTAAATTTTCTAGCGCCGTCAATTCTTTCTTAACGCCATCTAAATGACCTACATAAGCCATATCATCGTAATATTGACTGTCGTTGATTGCGCTACCACACCACAATACTTGACCGGCATCAGGCTCTCTAAAGCCGCATAATATACGCAACAATGAGGTTTTTCCGCTACCGTTCTCGCCTTCCAGCAATAATATTTGTCCTGAATTCAACTCGAAACACAGCTCTTCAAACAAAACGCGATCATCACGAACACAACTTAAGTCGCTGCCTTGCAGTCGGCAGTTTGAGTTATTTGACATTATTTAGCTGCAGGGAAACGTTGGCGCACGGTTTCATAAAGCAATACACCCGTGGCAACAGACAAATTAAGGCTTTCTACTTTACCCAGCATAGGTATAGCTACCAATATATCGCATTGTTCTTTGGTCAAACGCCTTAATCCTTTGCCTTCAGTACCGACTACCAAAGCCATAGGCACAGTAAAGTCTGTATTATGTAGTGTTTGCGTAGTATCCCCTGCTGCGCCTATGATCCATAAGCCCTCGCCTTTTAACCAGCGCAAGGTACGCGCTAAATTGGTCACTTGATAAACGGGAACCGTCTCTGCGGCACCGCTAGCTACTTTGCAGACGGTAGGCGTAATGCCGGTAGCATTATCCTTGGTAACAATGACACCATGAACGCCGGTAGCATCAGCTGTTCTAAGACATGCGCCCAGATTATGCGGATCTTGTACATTATCTAAGACTAGAAACAAAGCGGGGTCTGTTAGATTTTCTACTACGGTTTTTAAATCACTTTCGGTTAACTCACTAGGCATTTCAACCGCAATAACGATGCCTTGATGATTATTATTATCAGCCAATTTATCCAGTCGCTTTCTATCGACTTTTTCAGGGACTATACCTAGAGCCAATAAATCATCAACCGCTTGTGACAGACGCTTATCTTGTCTACCACTATCAACCCAAGCTTGTTGGATTTTTTTAGGAGAATAATCTAAAGCGGCCTGCACTGAATGTAGACCAAATAATTTGCTTGATTTCATTTGTTATGAACTTTAGGGGTTTATTACCCAATAGCATTGGATAATTCATATACTTAACCTTGAATCGTTATGTCAATAATTGATTCAAATCTCAACGTTATAATAGAAGGAAATTTACTTTTTCTTTCTACGTCGCTTTTTTGGCTTATCGGAGACTGCTGCTTCTTTTGTTCCTGTTGCAGCACCCTCTTTTTGAATTAGCTCAAAATCCATTTTCTTTTCATCAAGATCAACACGGGCGACTCGAATCTTCACCCTATCACCTAAACGAAAGTTTGTGCCGCTGCGCTCACCTTTTAATTGATGACTGGTAGGATCAAAGTGGTAATAATCTTGACCCAAATTACTAATATGCACCAAACCTTCTACATAAATATCTGCCAATTCGACAAAAAAGCCAAATGAGGTTACTGCGGAAATAATACCGGGGAATTCTTCTCCGATTTTATCCATCATGTATTCACATTTTAGCCAACTGACCACATCGCGAGTCGCATCATCAGCACGACGTTCATTAGCTGAACAATGCTCGCCTAATAAAATCATATCAGGTACGCCGTAGACAAAAGTCTCTATCTTTTTATCTAATAAACAATGACGGATAGCACGATGAACCAAGAGATCAGGGTAGCGACGTATAGGTGAAGTAAAATGCGCATAAGCATCTAAGGCTAAACCGAAATGGCCTTTAAGATCAGGACTATAAACCGCTTGAGACATAGAGCGTAGTAAAACCGTCTGAATTAAATGCGCGTCTGGGCGATCTTTAACGCTATCCACTAAATGCATATAATCGAGTGGCGTTGGATTAACGCCGCCACCAAACTTCAAACCCAATTCACCTAGAAAGGTTTTTAGATTTAATAACTTATCTGCGCTAGGACCTTCATGAATACGTAATAACTTAGGTATTTTCTTAGCATTCAAATAACGTGCTGCTGCGCTATTGGCGGTAATCATAAACTCTTCAATTAGTTTATGAGCGTCGTTACGAACAACCGGTATTATTTTTTCAATCTTACGATCTTCTGCAAAGACTATGCGTGTTTCTTGAGTATCAAAGTCCATAGCACCACGAAGTTCACGTTGAATTCTCATGGCTTTGTAAAGCGCATAAAGTTCACGTAAATGTGGCATTAATTTCGAATGTTTTTCTGCTAAGACTTCATCGCCATCGACTAATATTTTGGCGACTTCGGTATACGTTAATCGTGCATGAGAACACATAACCGCATCATAAAACTTAGAGCGAACGACTTTACCTTCATCATCTATGATGAGCTCACAGACCATACATAAACGATCGACATGAGGATTAAGCGAGCATAAACCATTCGATAAAATTTCCGGCAACATGGGTATAACTTGCTCAGGAAAATACACCGAAGTACTACGATTTTTAGCTTCTTTATCTAACTCACTATTAACTTGTACATAATGCGAAACGTCCGCTATGGCTACCAGTAACTTCCAACCTTTAGCCGTTCTTTTGCAGTAGACAGCATCATCAAAATCTCGAGCATCTTCACCATCAATAGTCACCAAAGGTAATTTACGTAAATCTACACGACCTTCTTTTGCAGACTCAGGTACTTCAGCACTTAATGATTTGATGGCCTCTAATAATTCTTCTGGCCATACATTAGGTAATTCATGAGAACGAATAGCCATTTCAATTTCCATGCCGGGAGCAAGATGATCTCCAAGCACTTCAATCACTCTACCTATCGGTTGACGTAATTTAGTCGGTTGTTCGACAATTTCAGCAATAACAATTTGGCCCTGCTTTGCGTCACCTGCCTCACCATTCATAACCAAAAGTGTTTGAGCGATATTTTTATTATCAGGCACAACATAGGTGAAGCCGTCTTCTTTATAAAGACGTCCAACAATTTGATGGGTATTTCTTTCTAAGATCTCAACAACAGCGCCTTCACGACGACCTTTCTTATCGATCCCAGCAATACGCACCATCGCCCTATCATTGTGTAATAAAGGATTCATTTCACGGGGCGACAAATACAAGTCATCAGAACCATCATCGGGTCTGACAAAACCGAAACCATCTGCGTGTCCAATAATCCGACCGACAATTAAATCTTTATTATTAACTAGGCAATAGCGCTGACCACGGTTGAACAATAATTGTCCATCTCGCTCCATGGCTCTTAAGCGACGGCGCAGAGCCTCAAGGCTGTCATCATCTTCAAGTTTGAAAATAGTGGCAAACTCTACGCGTGACAAAGGCTTTCCAGCCTGCTCCAAATGATGGAGTATTAATTCACGACTAGGAATTGGGTTTTCATACTTTTCAGCTTCACGCTGAGCGTATGGATCTTGTGTTGAATTTAAATCAACGTCTTTATTAGACTTCGATGACATTTATTTAATATAGGTACAGGGTGATTAATACAATAAAGTAATAAAATAAGCACATGATACATGCTTAGCTTAAAGATTAGAATGGAAAATAAACAATCCTAAATATATTATTAAAAGAACATTCTATAAGAGGCGGTTTTTCAAGTTAAATAAATTGACAAAAAAACATACCCTAAGTATATTTGCCGGCTACATAAGGTTTTATAAAAAATCCTTGCCGGGATGGTGGAATTGGTAGACACGCTAGCTTCAGGTGCTAGTGGGCGTAAGCTCGTGGAGGTTCAAATCCTCTTCTCGGTACCAAATAAGTTACTAAAATTCAGTTAGTTGCACACAAACTATATTTCAGCGACATGCAGCGCATCTTCATTCATAGCTAATAATTTAAATTAGTATTAATGCGTTATGTTTTTAATATTCTATGCATAGAACTGGTTATTAAATAACTAAAGAATCAATCATATTATTTTCAAAACATCAGGCGTAATATAACAACTTTTATATTGGCCTTACTATCATCATGCGCATTTTATTAAACCTCCCTAGAATTATCGCCATCCCT
>CAIVGC010000206.1 GCA_903905335.1 uncultured Methylococcaceae bacterium | reverse complement strand
GCACCGATCAAACCACCGATGGCGATAGCGGCAATCAATACCCCGTAAACGCTGACCGAGGCACTGAAGGTGGTCGCGACAATAGCAATCGCCATACCTAACATGCCGTAATCATTACCTTTACGAGCCGATTCCTGATTACTTAAACCACTCAGACTTAAAATGAACAAAATGGCGGCAACGATATATGACATCGTAACTAAACTATGAGACATAATGATTTCCTGTTATTTTCTGAACATTTCTAACATACGACGCGTGACTAAAAAGCCACCGAAGATATTAATAGACGCGAGTAAGATAGCGGAACCAGCTAATATGGTCACGGTATTATTAGCGGTAGAAACTTGCACCACAGCTCCAATAACGATAATACTGCTGATGGCATTAGTGACACTCATTAAGGGAGTATGCAACGAATGTGAAACATTCCAGATCACTTGATAACCGACGAAACAGGCTAGAACAAAAACCGTAAAGTGAGTCATGAAGGATTCGGGAGCGACAGCACCGATACCAAATAAAACTAAGCCAGCAATAACGATAGGCAATAATTGTTTAACAACTGGCGGCAATAAGGATTTCTTTTGCAATGCGAGCACTTCGGCATAAGCGGGCGCTTCGGTTTGTGGCGCAGGCGCTGCTGAAAGTTTAGGCGGTGGCGCTGGCCAAGTGATATTACCTTCCTTGATAACCGTGGTGCCGCGTATGACTTCATCATCCATATTAACATTAAGTAAACCGTTCTTTTCAGGGCACAGTTCCGTTAATAAATGTCGAAGGTTAGTGGCATAAAGCTGACTAGACTGATTAGCTAAGCGACTCGGTAAATTAGTGTAGCCTATGACAGTCACATCATGTTTAACCACGACTTGATCTTTTTCAGTCAATTCACAGTTACCGCCTTGTTCTGCGGCTAAATCAACAATCACACTACCGGCTTTCATGGAAGCAACCATTTCTGCGGTGATGAGTTTAGGTGCGGGTCTACCAGGAATCAAGGCCGTAGTGACGATAATATCGACTTCTTTGGCTTGCTGGGCAAATAAAGCCATCTCAGCGTCAATGAATTCTTTAGACATGGTTTTAGCATAACCACCCGCGCCAGCGCCTTCTTCCTTGAAATCTAGCATCAAGAATTCAGCATCCATACTTTCTATTTGTTCTTTAACCTCGGGACGAGTATCAAAAGAACGTACGATAGCGCCCATGCCTTTTGCAGTACCGATAGCCGCTAAACCTGCAACACCAGCACCAATCACTAAGACTTTAGCGGGTGGTATTTTACCAGCAGCAGTAATCTGGCCGGTAAAAAAGCGACCGAAATGCTGCGCAGCTTCTATGATGGCACGGTAACCGGCAATATTGGCCATAGAACTTAAGGCATCTAATTTTTGCGCTCTGGACATACGTGGCACGCTATCCATAGCTAATACGGTCACGCCTTTAGCAGCGAGTTTCTTTAATAAGTCTTCATTTTGGGCGGGCCAAATAAAACTAATTAAAGTTGCGCCAGGTGATAACAACTCTGTTTCATCTATGGCTAATTTAAGATTGAGCTCAGGCGCTCGCACTTTCATAATAATGTCAGATTGTTTCCATAAGGTTCGCGTATCCGTAACAATCTCAACGCCTGCGTCCTTGTAAGCCTCATCAGAAATATTAGCGCCGAGCCCTGCTCCGCTTTCTATACTAATGGAAAATCCTAGTTTTATTATTTGTGCTGCAGCCTCGGGTGTCGTGGCTACACGCATTTCACCGTGGTGTATTTCTTTTGGGATACCAATCTTCATACAGTCTCCTGTGGGCGTGATTTAGGGCATTAAACTTCAAAAAATGTCAGTTTTAAGTCAAAACTACTGCGGAGCATAGGCGATTAAGTGTTGTGTTTCAATAAAAAACGCAAAAACCTTACTGTACATGACACTAATGTCTAACAAAGCAATTTTGTCAATCGCAATAAATTCTTTACTGCATTAGATGGCTACTGATAGCATTAAAGCGAATTTTCTATACTACCTAACTTTCAATCTAGCAACGCGGTTACATCAAACTAACAGCAATGATCTTTAATTCAAGTATATACCGTGGATATTTCATGATCAGTCACTTAAAAAAATCCGTTTTATTCAGCTTAGTCTTGTTAGTTTTATTAAGTACTAATGTCAGAGCAAACACACGTATTGCTATCTTAGATTTTGAATTAAGTGATGTCACCCTTGCGCCTGGTATACCCGCTGAAATTGAACGCACAGCGTCTATTAAAGCAATGTTAGAAGACGAATTAAAAAAAGCCGGTTATATTATTATTGCTATTGATCTAACCGCTCAACACCAAGCTAATGCAGGCTTTGGTTATCTTTTCAACCATAATGATGTAGCTGCTGCACTTGCAAGACAAGCCGGGGCTGATTATGTTTTAGTCGGTAGACTACACAAACCCAGTTTTTTATTTGCTTATCTGATGGGGCATTTAATTAAAGCTAGTGATGGTGGTTTAATAGAAAACTACGTAGTTGAAACCAAAGGTGGAGAAAGAAAACT
>CAIVGC010000205.1 GCA_903905335.1 uncultured Methylococcaceae bacterium | reverse complement strand
AATTAGAGAGAGAAAATAGGCAACTATAATAACCTAGACTAGGACAAAGCGTCGTCGGACACTTGCTTTTGTTGGTCGACAATCAAAAAACCTCCAGCAGAACTGTAGGCAAACTTAATAAGTCTCGCCAGAAACTATGCCTCGTTAGGAGTTAGCTTTTTTCGGAAAATCACTTTAAGGGGCTATCTGATTTATTGCTTTATGAGTGCGCCGCAGAGATTGAACCTTCTTAAGCGACTCCACTGAAATCAGTAGATACATAGATATCTACACAAATCGTCATCCCAGCAGGGACTTTTACTCGTGTAGATACCTATGATAAAAACGCCCGTTAATGAAAATTAAACCTAATCAATTTTACGGAAAGTGCCTACTGATATTATGGTGTGTGTGTGTATTAAATGTCGCGCAGGCCAGTGAATCTGAAGTTCTTACTTTACCCGAAATGATTGTAACCAACAATTCTTCTGAAAACATCAATACCCAACCCCAATCTAGTACTGAATTTAATCGTGCTTCTTTAACATCTGTAAACAGAGCTGATTTAAATGGGGTTTTAAGGGGCCTTCCTAGTACAGGACTTTCACAAACTAACGGCAACTCAGCATCTAATATTATCCTAAGAGGGGCAAGCGGTGGTTTAGGTCTGGTCAATTTAGATGGTGTGCCTTTATATGGTAACTTTACTGCCTTTTTCCCTTTAAGCCATTACCCGCTGGATTTACTTAATCGTGTCTCAGTCAATCGTGGCAGTGATGAGGCACAAAGCAGTAGCCGAACCTTGGGTGGCTCTATTAATCTCACGAGTCGAAAATTAAACGATGAACAAGCCTTTTTGCATACTGAAGGCGGAAGTTTTGGCACCGTGCGCAACAATGTAGGGCTAGGCATACAAAATAAGCTAGGGAATTGGAGCTTTGCCGGTGGGCAAAGCAATATTTTTGAAGGCATCAGCCAAGCCAGTCCCACTAATGGCGGCAATAACGAAAGCAAAAATTCTCAATTGAGCACAGGCTTATTGCGCTGGGATAAGCACTTCAAAGCGCTTAGTGTAGAGAGCAGCTTATATTATGTAAATAGCCGAGACGGTTATGATGGCCCTGGATTACTATCAAATAAAACAATAGCTTGGAAAGCTGATCCAAACGGCTTAGTAAAGCAACAAACCTGGGTGGCTCAGAGCCAAGCCTTTTATCATCTATCCGATTACTGGGATAGTGCCTTACAAGTTGGTTTTACAGAAGATAAACAGGATGGAAGAACAGGTACTATAAAAAACTGTTGTTCAATGAATTTAACAACTCAATTACTGTTAGCGCATTGGAAAAACACCCATAAAATTCCTTTTAATAACCAAAAACAAAAATCTTTAACTTTAATATGGGGAGTTGATGCTCAACAACAACACGGAGAAAACCGGCTCTATGTGAATCGTAGTGGGTAAATTAAAAGTCAAGTTAACTAACCATAAAATCAAATGTAATTTTTTTTAGTACGATTTCAGTAAACAAATTAACAAAGATTACTT
>CAIVGC010000204.1 GCA_903905335.1 uncultured Methylococcaceae bacterium | reverse complement strand
TACTATTTTATAAGTACATCCATGTACTCTGGATCCCGGCAGTCCATGCCGGGATGACGAATTGTATATTTTCAGTCACTTATAAAGCTTGTATTGATCGATCTTATTTTTATTTACCCACTCTAATTCACATAGGGCCAAATAGTTGTGTCTAACGATGAGCGCTCTGCGTGGGAACGATAATTTGAGGCTTTCACTACTGTTTTGTTCCGTCTAAAGTTGATAGCCCACAATTCGATTGCTCTATGTATAGGTACTCAAGCCCCTAATACCACACGTACTACGGCACTCCACTCACCATGAGCGATGCTTTTATCCCACCATCGCATTCGATATTCTCGAGTTTCATGACTGTTGCCAATGGCTAGGGGCCGCTCATCGTAATAGGGTTTTACGGTATCGATAGCAAGAAACACCCAGTCGCCATTATTGGTACGACTTTCAATGAAAATGCCATCATGACCATATTTATTAAAATCGATGCGTACTCGATTACCATTAATGCCTTGCTCTACGGTGAGGGTAGGTTCAGGAGCAATATGTTCTACGCTATTGGTTATGGCGATAATACCTAAATCATGACCGATAGTTTCTGTATAGTTAAGATTTGTTTTAATCCGAGCAACTTGATTGAGTAAACGTTTTTTGATGCCCGGTGCGACTATTTTTGGCGCGTCTGTAAAAACAGATGCCAAAGGGTATGGCTCAATTTCGCTAGAACTATCTTCTATAATATGGCGCTTAAAGTTAGTTGCTTTTTTGGCGTCATTTTGCAAAGCTGGATGCCAGGTCTGCATTAACCAAATATGACAAGCAATATCATCTAAGGTACTGGTAATTTCTTCTGGACTGATGCCGCAAATAGGCCCCATAACTGGTAATCTTAAGGCATAATGGCTGAGCCAAATAACTTGATCTGCTTCTGTAATGGGAAAGAAACTACTGTTATACATAAGGGTAAAACTCCTAGTGGATAGTTTAGAAAGCAATTATCAAAAGCAACTAATGTTTGACGTTAATTTACAGCGTTTATTAAAACCTTGTCAACCAATTATTTTCATGTCGTTAGAATTAATTTATTTTTTTTATTATCACTGCCGATAGCTGTTGCGATAAAAATCACAGCATCGCTTAGCCTTGGTGTAGTGCTAGGTAGCGTTATTAAAGAACAGCGCCTATTATCAGTGGCATAACTGCATTTGTCATCAGTAGTAATACGTATTGCCCCACATTAATTATGCATACCCTTAACTCTACGATAAGTATACATAGACCCAAATTATCTACTATTGAGTCTATGTGGACTATTATTTAGCTTGCGCTAAATTATCGCAGCCTTGCGCTGAACTTTAGCAAAGCTATATAGTGCCTGAAAGAAAACCAAATAATCTGATATGGTTCAATATGTTATACTATCCCTAGTAAACTGAAGATGTGTTTTGACGGATTCAGTCGCTGTTATTAAGTTATTGATTTAGTGTTTATTTAGGTTATTGCCCCTTAATTTTGGTGGTGAACATCTCTATAAGCGTATAAAACCAAACATTCTTCGCCATTTGAAAAGCTATGCGCACTGTT
>CAIVGC010000203.1 GCA_903905335.1 uncultured Methylococcaceae bacterium | reverse complement strand
GCCAGCGCCTGAGCAATGTCGGCGCTCAGGGTGTGGTGCCCCCCATAAACCTCATGGATCGCCCGCAACAGCACTTCCGGTGGACTACTTTTGGTGACGTAACCTAGTGCACCAGCGCGACTAGCCTGCAAAGCAAAACTCGGGTTTTGATGCATGCTGAACACCAGAATTTTCGCGTTCGCATCACGGTGTTTAACACGGGAAATAAGTTCAAGACCGCTGATTCCGGGCAAAGATAGATCCGTAACGATTACATCCGGGTTGTAGTCTTTAAACTGCTGATAAGCCTGAGCGCCATCTGCCGCTTCCGCGACTACCTGCAAGCCGGGTTGTTTTGCCAGTAACGACAGGTAGCCTTCACGAACGATAGCGTGATCGTCAACCAGCAAAATTTTGATCACGCTCATGTCTATGCCTCGGTAATGGAAGGTATCGGTAAATGCATTTCAACAATCAAGCCATGCGGTTCGGCGATGGCTAAAGTCAGTTTCCCAGATAGTGCAGTGACGCGTTCGCGGATGCCGAGCAGACCAATGCCGGAGTTACCTGCAAAGGGCAATTTTTTGGCGCTGCCGTCGTCTTTGACAGTCAAGGCAACCGCATCTGCAATGATTGCCAGATTAATATTTACGTTCGAGGCAGATGCATGTTTTGCTATATTGGTCAGGCATTCCTGAATAATCCGAAACAGCGTAATCGTAAGCGATTCCGGTAATAACGCGCAATCGCCGACGATGTTCAATCGATACTGGCATTTACCGTCGCTACGCGCATTCCATCCAGATACCAGACTGTTCAGAACTGCTGTAAGGCCCAGTTCATCAAGTTCTGCGGGCCGTAAACGCTTCAATAGATCACGCACATTTTCTAGCATGTGCTGTGTAATCCGGCTGATATGCTCGGCATCATTCACTAAGGCCGGACACTGTTGTGCTGCTGTTTGCGCAATGGAAGCGGCAACGGCGTTGATTGCGGCCAGACATTGCCCGAACTCGTCGTGCAGTTCCCTAGCCAGATAACGACGTTCTTCCTCTTGAACATTGATCAGTTGCACGGCCAGTTTTTGGCGTTCGGCAAGTAATTGTTGCTGACTTGCCGCCAGTTGATTGATCGCTTCCGCAATACGTTGCCATTCTCTTAACTCAAACGGCGGTAGTCGATAAGCAGGTGCTTTTTCCAACTTCTCCAGTCCGGAGACGATAATTTTAGCTGGTCGCAAGGCGTGGCTGATACTCAGAAATACCAGTAAACAAACCGCCAAAACTGTCATGGCAGATAGCCCCAGCAAGCCGCAAATATTTACCCAAGCCTGGGCTATTTCCATTTCGGCACTGGGAGTAACCGTCAGCGAGCCAAAAACCCGATCCTTAAACACTATCGATCGCGTTATCTCTAAACCGGGATTTAATAGCCGGCGGTAAAAGCTCTCGAAACTAGCAGGGTAGATTTGAACAGATAATTTGTTGCCGTTGCAAAGACTGCGTGTTGCACTGTTTGTTGCTACGAAGCTAACACAAATTCCGGGTACGCTGCCGGTCTGTTTCCAAAGATCAAAATCCGGAAACAGATTAGCCTGGCCGAAGCCGCCATTGATGCGTAAAAGCTGTAACTCCAGCTGTTTGACTAGTGATTCGGCCGTGATCTGTGTAGCCTGCCTGGCTTGCTGGTTACTGTGATACAACACATAGGCAGTGGTGGTAAGCAGGCAGAATAGCGCGACCAGCGTGATGCGCGATAATAAGTGGATTTGTAGGTTCATGATAAGCCGGATAAGCCTGCGGTGACTACATTATAAGAGGTGCTAAATAGCTTTAATAGCCGAATGCTTAAATGCGGGCAAATTGCCCGTAGTCTGTGGGCAAATATCGGCTTACTTCAGGCTTTCGATTGAATACACTATCAGTCGTCGACATTCGCGGCAATTTCACATTTGGAGAATAGATTGTGATTGAACAAATAAACATTACCAAAATCCTTACTGTAAATGCCGATCAGGCTTGGGCGGCGATTAGCGGCATCGGCGGACTTGATCGCTGGTTTCCGATAATTGCGGATTGCTTTGTACTTGGTGCCGGAGTAGGCGCAACTCGCTTCCTGACCTTGGTAGATGGCGGAAAAATAACAGATCTCATTGATGCTATTGATCATCAGCAACGAAGCCTGCGCTACAACAGAATCGAATCGCCATTTCCGGTGCAAAGCTATTTGGGTACGGTAAACATCAGTGAGGTCAATGACAATAGCGCAAAACTGTCCTGGACCGTATATATAGATGTACAGGAAGAGCAGCGTAAGGCCTTGGTTGATTTGATACACCATGCGATTACCGACGGTGTCTATGGCCTAGAGCAGGATTTACAACAAAGAAATCTTGTTTGATAACCAATTTGAGGACGGTGCCATGAACATGAACAAACCAGAGATTCATTGGCAAGTTGGATATGCCAAGAGAAACTTAAATCAGACGACTACCTTTTTCCAGGTCGGATTCACGATTCTCCGCATCTCTCAACCTGGCAATATGCAAGAATCGTTGAGCATTGGGTTAAATTAATTGGTCTTGATCCATCTGCTTATGGAACTCATAACATGGGTAGGACAAAAGCGACGTTGGTATATCGGCGAACAAAAAACTTACGTGCTGTTCAGTTATTGCTTGGTCATACCAAGCTTGAAAGTACGGTTAGATATCTTCAAGCGGAACGGGGTTTTCAATCCCGTTCTTAATGTTTAAGATTTCGAAAGTTATTGAAGCATGCAAACGTTTCGGTCGGGGTTTCAAACCCCGACAAGCATCGGCGTCGGAGTGCTGTAAATTCTCAATGCCGCTTTGCTACATCGATGCTACGGACGACGAGCTAAGTTTGGCGTTCAGCGATTATAATATTTATTCGCTCATTTATTTAACTGTGCTGACTCATACACCAATCAATTACGCCAACATCATCGTTTTGCCTTTGTTATTGGGCTTAGGTGTTGATAACGCCATACACATGGTTGAAACGCTATATCATTCTTTATCAGAAGAACAAAATATCTATTATAATCTTAGATTCAACTAATAAGTGCAATTCATTTTTAACAGAATTGAAAGTGGTTAGCTGATATAGTTCAGGGCTTTTTCAATCCGACCAAAGATGAGGAAGCTTATGAAAGGCTATAAACAGCTAACCAAGATACAAAGATACCAGATTGCGTCATTAAAGAAAGCAGACGTGCTACAAAAAGACATAGCAGTGATCATAGGCGTATCAGCATCAGCCCTTAGCAGGGAACTGAGTCGCAATACCGGTAAGCGTGGTTATCGACCTGAACAGGCTAATATTAAGGCGCTAGACCGTAGAAAAAATGCTGCCAAGGCAATAAAGATGACGCCAGAAGTTTGCGCCTTGATAGAGGAAAAAATTCTACTAGATTTTAGCCCTGAACAGGTTTCTGGTTGGTTGAGTACAGAGAAGGACTTTAAAATCAGTCATGAACGGATATATCAACATGTCTGGGCGAATAAACGCCAAGGTGGTGAGTTATTTAAGCACTTACGCCACAGCAATAAAAAACGTAAAAAGCAATACGGATCAAAGGATAAGCGTGGACAGATAAGAAACAGGGTCAGCATTGATGAACGACCTGAGATTATTGAACAAAAAGTGCGGATTGGAGATTGGGAGATAGACACGGTAATTGGAAAAAATCACCAAGGTGCATTGGTGACCATTGTCGATCGGGTATCAAAATTCACCCTGATCAAGAAAGTTGATAGTAAGCATGCGGAAGTTGTCACACAAGCTACAGTGGCGCTGCTGAAGCCCTATATGGACAAGGTATTGACCATTACTGCTGATAACGGTAAAGAGTTCGCAGGCCATGAAAGCATTGCACAACAATTAAATGCAGCAGTCTATTTCGCTCACCCTTATTCTTCTTGGGAGCGAGGGCTGAACGAAAACACCAATGGCTTGATCAGGCAATACTTTAAGAAAGGCAGTAGTTTTGAAAATATAACGGAGAGCCAAGTTGAGGAGGTCATGCAAAAACTTAATCACCGACCGCGAAAAACGCTAAACTATAAAACACCCCATGCTGTATTTTTTGGCTATGATAATCGGCAGGCGGCATGAATACTAGAATTGCACTTCAGAGTTGAATTCACGATCTACTTTTTCTGACATAACAGCTGTTTCGCGACTCATAAGTAACCGATCATAATTACTTTTTATTTGAGCATAATCACGGTTTAAATTTTCAATTTCTGTTTCAATTGAAAGTCTTGAATTTAATTCATCCTGTTCTTTTAACAAACGTTGCTGAAAAATATCAATTCGAGAGTTAATTGAAGCAATATTTGCATCTGCCTCATTAATAGCAACTTTTATATTTTGTACGTACGGGTTAGTTAATACTGCAGTATCAAGACCTCCTGCATCGACGACTTTAGCTTGCTTTAGAGCATTGCGTTGTTGTAATTCCTTGATGGTTTTATTGATATGAGAAACTTCTGGATGATTATCTGTAAACTTAATTAATAGTTCATTTTTTCTTTGTTTAAGGCCAGAAATTTGTGCGTCATCACCTACAGAAGCCACTTCTGTTGAACTTTTCCATTCATCATTGTCATCATCTGAAGTTAAAGATTCATCTAGTTGTTCGGTTAATTTTTCTTTTCTAGAAATGGCTTCCTTTAATCCAAGCTTGGCCTCTTCTAATTCATTACTCATTGCTTGTATTTTTCCTATTTGATCACCACCTTGCCCTGGTAATAATCCTAAATTTGCACGTTTAAAATTCTCACGGGCTTTTTCACCATTTCGTAAACGCATTTCATATTCTTGTATTTGCTCATCAATAAAACGCTGAGCGCTATCAGAATTGCCATGCGTAGATAGCTGCGTTTGTTCGGAAAATACGGTTAACACAGCTTGTACAACATTTTTTGCCATATCAGGATTGCTAGCTTCATATTGTATGGTAAACATATCTTCAGAAGCGCTATTGATATGTATATCTTTTTTTAAACTTTCAATAAACTTCTCTTGCTCAGATGGAGATCTTACTATTTTATCTAAATCAGACAACTTGATAATTTGTTCCAGATTACCTTTAGTAAACATTAATTGCTGCATAACACGCAATAATCCTCTAACATCGGCCTCAATTGCCATACCTGATAACAATGGTTGCAGCATAGTTCGTGTTTCAACATGTACTTTAGCAACCGAGGTATATTTATCAGGCATCATCAACACATAAGTCCACCCAGATACAGATAATATCCAAGCGATAATTAAGGCTGTCCATTTATACTTTAAGGCACCTTTGAGAAAATAAAGAACTTCAAATAATTGCTCTTGCATAGGAGTTTTATAACCTGCTTTAGATGACTAGTTACTGTTCAAAAAAATGCTTGAGGAATAATTAATATATCGCCTGGCAATATTTTAACATTAGCAGATAAGTCAGCATTATCGACTAAATCATCAATTCTAATTCCGAAATGCTGGGGTTCTCCATCAATGTTTCTAATAATACTAGCGCTGTTGCCATCAGCGAATTGTCCCAGTCCACCAATTTGTATTATTAAATCGAGTAAAGTCATATCCTTCTTGTATGGAAATGCTTTTGCTGAATAATGTGCGGATACACCTCCTCCAGAACCACTACCGCCACTCAATTGACCAATGACTCTAACTTGCTGACTATAAACACCTTGTCCACCTGAAACCATAATGACCACTTGCGGATCTCTAACATATTTAGATAGTGCTTTTTCCATAACTCTGGCTAATTGCGATGGCGTCTTGCCACTAGCTAAGAGATCTTCGGCCAATGGAATAGTAATTTTCCCATCAGGTCTAACATGAGCTGTTGTCGATATATCGGGATTTCCCCAAACGAAAATACTGACACTATCGCCTGGACCAATAATATAGGTGTAATCAGAAGAAATAACAGCATCATCTTCTTGAGTTAATTGCGGATATCCACAACCTAAAATAATAGCACTAATAAATATAAGTAAAACTTTGTAAATGATATTTATAGTCCTCATGTCACCCCCATAAAGTAATAAGTTAAATTAATCTATAGAACCAAGTTATCTCAACTGATACTAACAATTAAAATATTTGTGTAATTAAAAAACATCAATAGATTTTTCGTAAATCTGAATTTTTTTATCTAACAAAAAAGTTATGTTGAATAACAATTTTAAAATTAATTGACTACTAATGAATGACTTCTAGTTTTTTCTAAAATTTCAGCTAAAAGAATTTCTGCTGATTTTTTATCTACGAATTCACCCGTTTTTTTTGATAACTCTAATGCTTGCTTAATTTCATTGATAGCCGAACTGTTATTACCTATTTTGTAATAGGCAACTCCAAGGTGATATCTAAATGCAGCTATATTGGGCTTAGTCATTATTAATTTGTTGAGTATTTTTATGCCATCGTTAAGTTTACCTTGCTTAATTAAAACCCATGCATAAGTGTCTTTATAATAAGGTTGTGTTGAGTCCTTTAATTTTTCAGCTAAAAGACTAGCTCGGTTCAAATTATCAACATTATTACGTTCAGCTAAAATAACCGCTAAATTATTAATGACTACCTCTAAGTTTTCATTTTTATTAAGCAACCCATCATAATAAGCTACCGCAGCATCATAGTTACCCAGTGTTACATATAGATTAGCAATCGATATCGACAGCTTTATATTGTCGGGATAAACTTTCAGACCCTCAAGATAGGTATCTAAGGCACCTTTGCTATCATTCATTGCTAATTTAATATCAGCCAATAAGGTGAAAACCTGTGGGTTAATTAATGTTTCTTTAATCATGTTTTGTAATACGCTATTAGCTGTGTTCATATCCTTATTAGCTAAATAGGTCTCTGCGAGTAGAATGCCAGCAGTTATATTTTTTGGATTCTTTGCGCGTAGATTAGTTAAAAATCCAATTAACTTATCTCTGTAATTAAGCTTTTCATAACATTGGGCTATATTAATCAAAATATCACTATTTTCTGGTAATCGTTCTAATAATTCAGCATATATTTCAATAGCTTTACTGAAATCTCCTTCGCCTTGATGTATTTGACCTAAGAAATAACTAGCAAGATCATGGGCTAAAGGGCTAGCACTATTGGCAATTTTCTGTACTGTTGTCTTTGCACTAATCCAATCATTTTCGATTATATTTAAATTTGCCATTTTTTCTAGGAATTGAATATTATTAGGCATTAGATTTGATGCTTTTTGAATAATATCTTTTGCTAGCTTTAGGTCATTGGTCGTCAATGCTTTTTCATATGTATAAAGTACCGCTTGTAGGTTTGCTGGATTAGCTGATAGCGTACTTGAGTAGTGGCTATCTGCTTGTTTTAGGTCACCTTTCATTAGAAAAATTTGTCCAAGTAACAATTGAGCTTCCTCTGAGTTATCCTTACTCCATATCACTTTATTTAGGAATGTAATGGCCTCATCGGAACGTCCTTTAACCAGCAACAATCTTGCTTTTAATACATTAGCATCATCATAACTTGAATTAGTAGCTAAAATATTATCGATTATGGTCGATGATTCTTCGAACTTTCCTGTTTCAAGAGCTATTTTGGCCAATTCAACTTTCGCCGATAAACCTACATTCGAATTTTTCTCTAACTTGATAACTTGATTAAGATTTTTCTTTGCTTCATCAAAATTTTTTCTAGCAATCATCCAGTTTGCTAAGCTAAGAAGCATTCTAGGCTGCTCCTTATGTCGTTCGCTAAATAAGTTAAATTTCTCAGTTACTTTTTCTTTATTGGTCGCAGCGGTGAAATCAAGAAACATAAGCATGGATTGGATATTATTAGGTTCTTTATCAATGATGCTTTGTAATAAAACTTCAGCTTCATTAGTTTTATCTATTTGAGTATAAATTTTAGCTAGGCTAATTTTAAATTCATTATTATCCGGATAACTAGCAACTAGATTTTGATAATCCGCAATCACGGCATCAGTATTTTTATTTTTTGCATCCAGTTGAATTTTAAAAAAATCTAAGCCTATGTTACTTGTATCTGATTTTTTTGCTAAATCGATTAAGGTCAATGCTTGAGTAAAATCCCCTTTTTCCATATAAACTAATGACTTTAATGATAATGCATCAGTATTGTCTGGATGGTCTTTTAATACATTATCAATGATTTCTAGTGCTTCACTTGTGTTTTTTTGTTTAATCAAGACAGAAGCTTTCAAGGTTAAAGCATCGATATTTTGATGTGAATCTTTTAACACATAATCTGCTTGTTTCATTGCTTCCACGACATCACCAAAAAGAAGCTGTACTTTGCCTAATTTTAATCTTGCGTCGACAAAGGAAGGCGCTAAATCAACTGTTTTGATTAAGTTTTCTTTCATTTCTTTAAATTGCCTTTTCTTTTCGTTTAACAAGGCCATGTAATAATATGTTTCAGCGGTATCTTTACCGGATTGACTAGTTGTTTTTAGCTCAATTCTGGCTTTTTCCAATTCCCCTTTGTTGATATATTCAACACTCTTTAATAAATGCTCACTTGTCTTGTCTTCATGATCGGCGCAACCCAGCATGATTACAGAGAATAGCAATTGCAATAGTGCATAACGCATTGAAAAAAATGTAAATCTAATTTTTTTTTGATGTAGAGTCATTGTTCTATTTAACCTACTATAAATATTAAATATATTGATTGTTGTATTACAACTTCTAGTAATAGAGTGAGGCGTGGTCTTGTCAAAATAACGTAGTAAATTTGTGTAACCAATAATAATAATTAATCACTCGATATTATTAAAGGCTAATTCAACTCTGAGCTGCAATTCTAGTTTTCTTTTTGCGATAACTCTCGTTGCCTAATTATTTTACTAGATAGCTTATAAGTTCATGCGCTCTAGTTATTGCATAACCAAAATTACAATATGTACTTGTTTAATTACTTAAATCTAGTTTAAATCAATATCCAACCGTACTATATTCAAAGCTTATTATCACTAGTTGGAAGATCCATTAGTATTGTAAATTCTCTGTACAATGTACTTTTAGGGCCGCTTACCTCAATCATAAAATGCAAGAAAGGTTCTTTTACGGCTTCTTTGGTAGTTAATGTAATGTATAAAGATCCATTGGGTAAAGCTTTTGTCGAAAAATTTATTTTCGATAGAAAAGGTGTCCAAGGCAACCCTGCTTCATTAAATTTAGTTTCTGAGGCTAAATTTGCTTTTATATCTACTGGATTTTCACCATTTGAGGTCACTAGTAAAATATCAGCATTTAAATTCTGATTAAGTCCTGAATGCAGCGTGACACTACCAATCCCCAGAGAAAAACTACTAACAGGAGCCAATAAAGCCAAACTCATTAACATTTTAGCTAGAATAGAAATAATGTTCTCCCGGTACCAAATCGTCTTTGCGACATGATACCAGAAGAAACTGAACTTAGATGTAGTTTTTTATTAATAATTCTGCAATTTGTACACTATTTAAAGCCGCACCTTTACGAACATTGTCACCAACCACCCATAAATCAATGCCTTGCGGATGAGAGATATCTTCTCTTATCCGTCCAACAAAAACGTCATCATTGCCGGATGACTCAGTCACTGCGGTAGGATATCCACCATCTTTGCGGGTATCAAGTACAGTAACCCCCGGTGCTTTTTCTAGCAAAGCTTTAACAGTTTCTGCACTTATTTTTGTTCGGGTCTCAATATGTAAGGCTTCTGAATGTCCAAAAAACACAGGAACTCTAACGGCAGTAGCATTTACTTTAACGCTAGCATCACCAAGAATTTTTTGTGTTTCCCAAACCATTTTCATTTCTTCTTTGGTATAGCCATTGTCCATAAAAACATCTATTTGTGGCAATACATTAAAAGCAATTTGTTTAGGATAAACACTAGTGCTAATAGCTTGCAGATTAAGAAGATTAAGCGTTTGTTTACCTAATTCTTCTATTGCTTCTTTACCGGTTCCAGAAACGGCTTGGTAAGTACAGACATTAATTCTTGTAATACCAACGGCATCATAAATCGGCTTTAAGGCTACCAACATTTGTATCGTTGAGCAATTCGGATTAGCAATAATGCCACGTTTTTTGTAATCGATGATTCTTTCAGGATTAACCTCTGGAATAATCAAAGGAATGTCATCGTCATAACGAAATTGAGATGTATTATCGATGACTATACAACCAGCGGCAGCTGCTATTGGTGCATAAATTTCAGAAATAGCTGCACCTGGAGAGAATAGTCCAATTTGCGCCTTAGAAAAGTCAAACGTAGCTAAATCTTGTACCTTTAATGATTCCCCTTTAAAAGCAATACGCTTACCTACTGAATTACTACTCGCCAAAGCATAAACCTCACCTACCGGAAAGTCCCTCTCTTCCAAAATGGACAGCATTGCTTCACCCACAGCACCCGTCGCACCAACCACTGCAACGTTATAAACTTTAGTCATTTATGATTACCTTTTTTACATCAAATAATATTTAAGCGAATGTTAATGCTAAATTCAATCAAGAATAGCGAACACTTTTTGAGTGATTTCATCGACACTACCTACACCTGCAATAGAACTAAAATTAGCTTGTTGCTCGGCAGCCGAATAATAAGCTACCAAAGGTTTAGTTTGTTCATGATAAACATTGAGTCTGGTACGCACCGTTTCTTCTTTATCATCGTCTCGTTGTATCAATGCTTCTCCGCTAACATCGTCAAGACCAATTACTTTAGGCGGATTAAAGTCAGTATGATAAGTACGGCCTGAGGACAGATGAACTCTTCTTCCTGCCATTCGTTTTATAATTTCTTCATCGGCGACATTTATTTCAATAACCGTATCAATTTTAACACCCATAGCAGCCAAGCCTTCAGCTTGGGCAATGGTTCTAGGAAAACCATCTAACAAAAAGCCGTTTGCACAATCTGCTTGTGCAATTCGCTCTTTAATGAGTCCTAAGATAATATCATCAGACACTAAGCTACCAGCATCCATTACCTGTTTAGCGGCTATGCCCATAGGCGTACCTTCACGAACGGCAGCACGTAACATGTCACCGGTTGAAATCTGCACGATGGCATATTTTTGGGTAATAAATTGAGCCTGAGTTCCTTTGCCGGATCCAGGACTTCCTAATAAGATGATGCGCATCGTTGTCTCCATTGCGTAGCGTGTTCATTATAAAAATTATTATGATGTATTTTATAACACAACAGCCTCATTCTCTTAAAAAAACTAATATTCTCCGACTGTAATTGATAATGATTGCAACTTTATAGTCGTTCAGACAGGATTTGCATAGAATTCTTATCAATTCCCCTGCTCTTTCATTACACCGCAATGATTAATAATGCACCTTATACCTGTTATAAATTTTGTTATTAATCGTTGCATAAGTCATCACATGAAATAAAGTTGAATTGCATGGCGCCCAGCATGGAAAAAGTGCAAAAACTTATGGGATGATTAATATCTGTGATAAAAGTCAGCAGGCATAAAAAAGCCCCATATCAATGAATTGATATGGGGCTCAATACCATGAGCTCTTATTTTTTGATAATACTAATACCCTTTAATAGATTCAAAGCCTCATGCAAGGCATAATCTTGGGTTTCTGCAGCGTCTTTATCTTTTCCTCCCTCTTGCTTGCCATCATTAGCAGCTTTGCTATTTTGCAAGTGATGTGACAAATCAGCTTCTTTAATAGGGGTAAAGTCAGTCTTATCTAACGCTTCAAGCTTTACACGCGACAACGCAATATCGGGCTCTATACCTTCAGCCTGTATTGACCGACCAGAAGGCGTGTAATATCTTGCTGTAGTTAACTTTACCGCTGCGCCGTTGCTGGTCGGCAAGATAGTTTGTACCGAGCCTTTACCAAAAGATTTTTCACCCATAATGACGGCGCGTTTTTGATCTTGTAAGGCACCTGCAACAATTTCTGACGCAGAGGCAGAACCAGCATTAATTAATACCACAATAGGAGCACCATTGATTAGATCATCACCTGCAGCGTTAAAGCGCATTTCAGAGTTTTCAATGCGACCCTGAGTGTAAACAATCAAACCGCTTTTTATAAAGGCATCACTCACTTCAACGGCCGCATTTAAAACGCCACCCGGATTATTTCTTAAATCTAGTACTAAGCCTTTTAAAGCACCGCCATTTTCTTTTTTCAAGGTAACAAGTGCTTCTTTAAGACTATCGCCAGTACCTGATTGAAAACTACTAATACGAACATAACCATAGCCTTTATCTAATGATCTACTTTTAACGCTTTTAACTTTTATGATGTCTCTAGTTAAGGTTAGCTTCAGTGGAGTTTCTTCACCTTCACGAACTATAGTCAGCACAATTTTACTACCCGGTTCACCACGCATTAATTTGACTGAATCATTTAAAGTCATGCCTTTTACCGGCTTATCATCAAGCTTAATAATGAGATCACCCGTTTTTATGCCGGCCTTTTGCGCAGGGGTATCATCAATAGGCGTTACTACTTTGATAAAGCCATTTTCCATGGTTACTTCTATACCTAAGCCACCAAACTGCCCTGTAGTACCTTCTTTTAATTCTTGATATTCTTCACCAACCAAATAAGCGGAATGTGGATCAAGACCACTTAACATGCCACGAATGGCATCTTCTAATAACTTCTTATCGGAAACAGGCTCTACATAATCTCTTTTTATGCGACCAAATATTTCTGTAAAGGTTCTTAAATCTTCATAAGGTAAGGTTTCGCTATCAGTTGCTGTATCGGCCTTATCCTTTCCTGCAAATACGGTACTTGAAATACCAATACAAATTCCTAACATCATCCCTAAGGATAAAATAAAAACAGCTTTCTTTTTTAGCATGTGCTTTAAGACTCCAAATCTACGATTTTTTTTACATTCTATCATTTAAAAACTCATTTCTTGTAGCCAACTTAACGATGAAACCATTCTTCTGGATCTAACGGCGTATTATTCTGGCGTATACCAAAATATAAGCCAGCTTGGTTACGTCCACCACTCTGCCCTACAGTAGCAATAACATCTCCAGCTTCTATCCACTCACCCGTATGCTTGTATAAACTTTGATTGAAAGCATATAGAGACATATAACCGTTTCCATGATCAATAATGGTTAACATGCCGTAACCCTTGAGCCATTCGGCATAAACAACTTTACCTTCAGCGACTGCTTTTATCTCTGTGCCTTCATTAGCCTCAATTAGCACACCATCCCATTGACCATCGGCACGCGGACTGCCGAAAGTCTGGACTAAACGACCTTTAATAGGCCAAGGCAAGCTACTTTTGAGAGTAGAAAAATCACCTTTGAACTCGTTATTACCTTGCACTTGTGTTTTATTCTGACTGACATTAACAGCAAGTTCTTCATCGGTAATAGGTAAAGAGTTCATTAGGTTTTTAAGGCTAATTTCATTTTCTTGTAATTGACTTAATTGATGCTCATTGCTTGAGTAATCTTGTTTAAGTTTAACAAGTAGCTTGCTTCTTTGTTTCCTATCCTGATCTAAAAGTGCTTGTTCAGCTTTTTTCTGTTCAAGATTTTGTTGTAATAATTCCGTTTCCGTTTTTTTTTGTTGATCAAGTTGTCCTAAAAGTTTTACAGCCGCTTCTTTATTGCTTAGGTTTTTTAAGCGTTCTTTATTAATGTAATTAAAATAAATCATTATTCGTGATGAGATCACAGGATCTTGCTGGTTAAGAATGAGTTTTAACCTTTGCTCTTGCCCCATTAAATAGGCCGCTTTAACCTGCCCAACTAACTCATTGTTTAATGAATCAATTTCACGCTTATAAGATTTTATTTCTTGTTGAATTCTAGCTATACCTTGACGTTGCTGCTCTATAATAATTAACTGTGTTTTTAATGAAGAAGCTGTTTCACCGTAATGTTTTTCAATGTCAGCTAACAGCTCTTCCATACCGTTTTTCTCTTCAGAAAGACGTTGCATATCTTGCTTGACATCATTAATATCAGCTTCAACTTTATTAAGCTGAGGATTAGTTTGAAAACCCTCAGCATAAACTAATTGACCGTCAAAAATCAGCAATAAAAACAAACACAATGTTATTTTCATCTAGCGATTAAGCGGTAATAATAAGCGACCTACCTGTCATTTCAGTTGGTTGAGGCACACCTAAAATAGCCAGCATCGTAGGTGCTAAATCAGATAACCCACCTCCATCAGCTAAGGGTTTATCACCACACACATAAACTAAAGGTACTTGATTAACCGTATGTGCGGTATGAGGTTGCCCACTGTTTTTATCAACCATTTGTTCAATATTACCATGATCTGCAGTTAACAATAACTGCCCCCCCACTGATTTCAATGCATCAACGATGCGCTGTAAGCATTTATCAACGGCCTCAACTGCTAATACAGCCGCAGGAATAATACCGGTATGACCGACCATATCACAATTAGCGTAGTTACAAATAATCACATCATATTGACCGCCAGTAATTGCTGATACTAAATGATCAGTAACTTCGGCCGCATTCATTTCTGGCTGTAAATCATAAGTTCTTACTTGAGGTGAAGGCACTAAGATACGATCTTCTCCAGGAAATGGCGTATCAATACCCCCATTAAGGAAGAAGGTAACGTGTGCATATTTTTCGGTTTCAGCTAAACGCAGTTGCTTCATGCCTAATACTGATAAATATTCACCTAGACCATTTTTAATATCAACAGAAGGAAAGGCAATGTCATAACCAAAGTCTTGATGGTATTCAGTTAAGGTACAGAAGTAACCGGTATGGGCAGGATGTTGTCTATCAAAAGCAGAGAAGTCTGGTAAAGTAATGGCTTGTGAAATTTCTCTAGCCCGATCCGCTCTGAAATTCATAAATACAACAGAGTCATCAGGATCAAGAGTAACCAACTGGCCTTGAGCATCTAAAATAGCCGTAGGTAATACAAACTCATCAGTGTCGCCCTTTTCATAAGCGCATGCTAAGCCAGCCAACGCTGACCTTTCTTTGACGTTAGTTTCTCCTTTAACAATCAGGTCATAAGCGAGCTTGACTCGATCCCAACGATTATCCCTATCCATGGCATAAAAACGACCGGTGATTGAGACAATTCGGCCTACGCCCAGTTCCGCAAACTTTGCTTCTATTAATTCAATGGATGATGTGGCGCTCTTAGGGGGAACATCACGGCCATCTAAAAAAGCATGTAAATAAATTTTAGTTAAACCGCGTGATGCAGCTAATTCAATCATAGCCAAGATTTGTTGCTCATGACTGTGTACGCCACCCCCTGACAACAAGCCCATAATATGTAGGGCCTTACCTTTATCTTTTGCTAAATCAACGGCACGACATAATACTGGATTAGTAAAGAAACTAGTATCTTCAATAGCATCATTGACCTTTGAAAAATCTTGGGGAACATAACGTCCAGTACCAATATGAATATGCCCAACTTCAGAATTACCCATTTGATCTTCTGGCAAACCAACTGAACGACCAGAACAATTCAGTAGCGTCATAGGATAGTCTTTTTGTAACTGATCCCAACAAGGCGTATTAGCCATAGCAATGGCATTATTTTCCTGCTCCAACGTGTAACCGAAGCCATCAAGAATCAATAATACTAAAGGTTTTGGTTTATTCAACATATTCAATTTATCTCCAGGCACTAACAATAAAACCCTTTATCATTTAATAAAAGGGTATCAATAATAAACAAGTCTGTATTAAGCATTACCCAAATTCAACAAAAGAAGGTATCATTTTCATTGAATAGTCGGCTTTTATGAACAGCAGGTAATCATTATGTTAATACACGTTGCTAGCAGTTGTGTATAAATAATTATTTAGCTATAACTTTCAGGTACGTTGAGTAATCAAAAATATTGAAAAACAAGCTGTCCCAATATTTTGGTTTTCACTATTTTTTATCGCTCAAAGACTAATTTTTTTCATCCACTTAACTTAATAGATATTCCATGGAACGTTACTTAGACTTTATATTAAATCACTATATTTTATCACTGGCACTTGCCGTCGTTACTTATCTATTAATTCAAGAATTATTTGATACTGCCTTTAAGAAATTCACAGGCATATCACCGCTATTAGCGGTTGCAAAGATGAATGATTCTGACACCTTGGTTATTGATGTCCGTGATGCCACCGATTTTGCGCCTAGTCATATTGAGCAAGCCAT
>CAIVGC010000202.1 GCA_903905335.1 uncultured Methylococcaceae bacterium | reverse complement strand
ATTTAATCATGCCTTTACTGATGCGGGTCGATTTGTCATCAACAGTACATTTGGTATTGCAGGCTTTATTGATGTAGCCGCTATGGATAACATTCAATACCATAAACAAGATTTTGGTAAAACACTTGGTTATTGGGGTGCTGGAAGTGGTCCGTACTTAGTTTTACCATTTTTAGGCCCATCCAGTGTGCGTGATGCAACTGGGAGAGTCTTTGATACTATCACGACAGACCCAATCACCTACGTGCGAAATCGCGGTCAAATTGAATTATACAATCAGCTCCGCTTAGCGCAGTTCATCGATGCGCGTACAGAGTTGCTGACGGCAAATGATTTGATTGATGAAGCCTCTTTAGACCCATATGCATTTATGCGTGATGCCTATTTGCAACGACGTGAAACCCAAATATTAGACGGCGCACCAACTAAACGAAATAACCTTGATGATCTTGAAGATGCGCTCGTAAAATAAGGCTTCTTTATAAATAGTTGTTAATGCGCTGTTAACCCAAATGTAATGAAAAGATGAAGGGCTGGAATTTATTCTAGCCCTTTTTCTTTGCAGATGTCTGCTTAGGTAGGGGTAGCACATTAATAGAACGTTAGTCTGTTATGGGTCGGAAGTGACAAAATTTAATATCTGCTATAGACGTCACACAAGTGTAAACCCTTGTTTCACGTGGTTGAAGGCAGCATCGAGATTAAATTTAGTTAAATTACATTAAAGTAAAGTGGGCTTTACTTTTATTGCTCGCTACCCTATAGTGTTAGTCATGAATATTTTAACAATCGGCGCAATTATAAAGAACGGAAGAGTGGCATGTGGTCTTAGTCAAAAGGCACTTGCTGCGGGATCTCACGTCTCTAGAGTTACTATTGTGAATCTGGAAAGGGGTAAGGTTGGTGATATAGGTGCACTCAAGCTTGCTGAGATTGCTGAGATTATAGGCACGCCAATGTTCTCAACTGGTATTAAAATGGATTTCGTCAAAATAACACTCGGCAACATCAATACAAGCTACAAGAAATCTATGTCAATATCTGACCTAGAGAAGTTCATGCTGAGCGGAAAAGTTCAGCCAGGTCTTGAGGGGCAAGTGATGCATCTAATTGACGAGACACCAACTTCTTTAGTTGCAGGGGCTATCAAGCAACTATCCGCTAATAATAATGTAAATGCCAAGTTAATCTGGAAAAACCTTGCACACGTTGCAGGCGAGATCCAATCACCAAACAAGTTCTGGAATGCGATTGGCTAGGTCAGACCTTACCTTCCCAGAAGGTCCATGGGAAACGCTTTTAGAGAAGGCGTACAGTATTTTTGATGCTGTTGCTTCCGACGGCTTCGCTCTGCCTCGCTGGAGTCTCGGCGGAGGCACCGTGCTCATGTTCCACTATGCCCATCGTAAGAGTAAAGATATCGACATTTTCATCCCTGACCCACAGTTTCTAGATTATATCAACCCTAGGATCGGCGGTCGTGGCGAGGATGTTACGTCCGAGTATCAGGATAGCTCTGAATATCTAAAGCTATTCCTGCCGGAAGGAGAGATTGATTTCGTTGCAACGTCTTCTCTAACCAACAATCCATTCGAAGAATATGTAGTGCTTGGTCGAAACATCCTATTGGAAACGCCCATTGAGATTGTGGCAAAGAAGTTATGGCATCGTGGCGACAGAGCTACTCCACGCGATCTGCTTGACCTTGCTATGGTGATAGAACATCACTACGATGAGATATTGGATCATCATGAAATATTCACAAAGAACATCGAGATATTCACCAATCAATGTGAGTCACGCAAGGCCTTTATGTTGCCAGTATTCGATGCAATTGAAAAAATTGACTTCAATCTAAGTTTTGATGAATGCTTGGAACAAGCAAATGCACTTAAGAAAGATTTGCTCAGAGCGACCTCTATTTCATAGTTTTTTTTGGTGCAAATGATGGATATGGGTCGGAAGTGAAATTTTAGTGCCACTCAATCTGAAGCAATGGTCATGCGCTCAATCAATATAGACCCAACTTGCTTAGAACCCTGCACCAACACATCATTTCCAATAGCAACAATTGACTTCAGCATGTCCGCCATATTGCCTGCAATCGTAATTTCTTCGACCGCGTGCACAATGACGCCATCTTCTACCCAGAAACCAGCAGCCCCTCTAGAATAGTCGCCAGTCACCATATTCATTCCACTACCCAATAATTCCGTCACCAATAATCCAGTGCCCATTTGCTTTAACAAGGCCGCAAAATCAGAGTGCCCCGATTGCACGATTAAATTATGATTCCCACCAGCGTTACCTGTCGTTTTCATGCCCAATTTTCGCGCCGAGTAACTACCTAATACATAGCCTTGCAATAGACCATCTTTTACCAATTGGCGAGCATGGGTTGCCACACCCTCATTATCAAACGGGCAACTAGCCAAGCCTCTAGCTAAGTGCGGATCCTCATAGATATTTAACAATGGGCTCGCTACCTGCTTGCCCAAACTATCTAATAAGAAAGAAGATTTACGGTATAAATTACCCCCTGAAATAGCGCTAATTAGAGATGAAATTAAGCCACTTGCCAATGGCGCTTCAAATAACACCGGCACCTGACAAGTTTTAATTTTCTTAGAATTTAAGCGGCGCACCGTACGCTCACCGGCGACTTT
>CAIVGC010000201.1 GCA_903905335.1 uncultured Methylococcaceae bacterium | reverse complement strand
GCGACATCCGCTATATTCTTGATAGAACGAAAGCCATTCGCGATAAATCCGGGCAGATTACATTTTGGCAAGGTGCTCTTACCGACATAACTGATCGCTGGTTGGTGGAAGAACAATTGAAAGCCGCACACGTCTATATTGATACTGAACTTGAAATAGCCAGAAGCTTACAGATCGATATTTTACCTGCCAATTTTCCAATGGCTAAGGGCTGTGATGGCTGATGTCTCCGGCAAGGGTATTCCCGCTGCTTTTTTTATGGCGGTAGCACGCACTAATCTTAATTTAATTGCATCTGACTCTTCTAGCCCAAGTGAATGCCTAAAACGAACAAACGATATACTGTGTACCCAAAATCCTATGTATTTGTTTGTGACCGTCTTTTATGCAATTTTTGACCCTGCAACGGGTCAATTGATCTATGCTAACGGCGGTCATAATCCACCATTATTGAGGCATAGCGAGGGTTCTGTTGAGATGCTAGCGTCTATGGGTGACACAGCTTTAGGTGTTATTGAAGCTATCGATTTTCAAGAAAATACACTACAGCTATGTCCTGGCGATAGTTTAATCTTATACACCGATGGTGTAACAGAAGCCTTCAATCCAGAATGGGAGGAATATGGAGAACATCGTCTTTTTGAACAAGTCAGGTTACATGGTGATTTGAGTGCAAAAAGAATTGTAGAAACAATTTTTGAAGACGTGATCGACTTTAGTGACTCTGCGCCTCAATCTGATGATATCACCATAACAGTACTTCGATGGCAATCAGACACCATAAATTAGCAATAAACTATTGACTTCAGTATCTCTTGATACGCAAATACAGTTTTAAATATTTACTGTTTATTATCTTAACTTAAGGTCTATTAATGAAAACACACACAAAAATTTTACTGAGCCTATTAGCATCTTACTTAGTAATAAGTTCTGGCATGGTATTAGCCGATAAGCCAAAAAATAAATTGAACGGACTGGATATTTGCTTAACCACTAAAAACCCTGCCATACCAGGCGCTTTTAAAAAAATATTTTATTTGCATCTCTCACAAATTCGTAGCAAAACAGCATCAACGCTATTCGCAGTCAACGGGCTTGAGAACGGTTATAAAGGTTCAACCCATCCCCCACAAACCTATGTGAATCAACTGGTAGGCACGGCCGTTATCGCCACACCCAGTGAAATGATTGATGCTAATGATAATCTATTAATAGGACTGACAGGCAGCGCTTCGGGCAAACAAGGGGATACTCAAGGCTTATGGACGATGACTTACAATTTTGAATTAAATCCTGCGACTGATACCGGTTTATTGCTTGGTGCTCTAGAATTTAGACCTATTGCAACCGGCATAGCATCACTTGCTAAACCCACCCAAACTGAAGCAATCAATATTGAACTGGTTAAAGTCGATTGTTTAACCGCCTTCAAGCATCAATAAAACATCACGCCTTATAAAACCAGCTTTGGATACCCAAATTGCAATAAGTTCAATAAGTAAAGGTTAAAAGACCATGAAAAATAAACGCTTACTGGCTATATGCATTACCCTTTTGACTACTGGATATGCGGAAATCTTACTGGCAGATCAGCAACCGTCAAATCAACCTAATGCCGATCAATTTATGCAAGGCGGTACCTTTTGCTTTCAAGAGATTACCGAAGCAGATGAGTGGATTACTACCATTAAAATGACCGTCAAGCCTTCCAATGACAAACAAGGCATTAAAATTTCTGGTATTGATGCGCTTAGACATGGCGTAAGCACTCATCAACCACCTTACAACCCTTTTTATAGCCCTGCCTATGGCTCCGCTGCAATTTCCCCTGCTAATGGCAACCCTAATGGTCCGTTACAATTACAAATAGCCTTATCCAGTACCAATTATGGCTTTTCCGATTCAAATGATGGTGGCACAGGCATCTGGACCGGTTGGTATGCCTTAGTTCTAGAGACCAAAGATCTTAAAGGTTTTATTAATGGCCGAACGGAATTTACGGAAATACAAAAAAACCAAGTGACGGCTCCCAAGCAACAATTCGCTATTTCTGCAGGTATTATCCCCATAACATGTAGCAAGTTTTAACAAATTAACGACGTTACTGGGGAACGTTAGTTACTAATCAGGGCTACCAATTTAAGACGGGACACTAGCTTAATCGTTCAATTTTAGGCAGGGTTCTTCTAAGCACAGACAAAGGACGAAAGGCGAAGGGTTAAGTCTAGTACCTGTCACGCCTTAAGTTGCTAGCCTCCTAGGCTTAGT
>CAIVGC010000200.1 GCA_903905335.1 uncultured Methylococcaceae bacterium | reverse complement strand
TTCGGTTTTTTAGAGATACACAGAAAATCATTCAATCCTTTAAGAACCCTACTAAGCAAAAAAACGCTGCTAGAGACCAATCGGTAACTCATCCATTAAGGCAATCTGTTCACGTAATTCAATGATTCTATCTTGCCAATAGCGAGGGTTGCTAAACCAAGGGAAAGCCATAGGAAACGCAGGATCATCCCAACGTTTGGCAATCCATGCCGAATAATGCAGCAATCGTAAAGTCCGTAAAGCTTCCAATAGATGCAATTCCATGACATTAAAATCATAGAATACTTTATAGCCATCAAGTAGATGTTTAAGCTGAAAACTCATCTCCTCACGATCACCGGACAGTAACATCCATAGATCTTGAATCGCAGGACCCATTCGACTATCATCAAAATCCACAAAATGAGGACCGTCATCCGTCCATAAAATATTACCGGGATAACAATCACCATGTAGCCTTAGCGTTTTTAGTTTGCCGGCACGCTCAAAGCATCGCTTTACCGCATCCAAGGCATGGGCGCTAGTGCTGCTATAAGCAGCCAATAGATCAGCAGGAATAAAATCATGCTTAAGCAGATAATCCCTAGGCTCATCACCAAAATTAAGCACACTTAATACAGGACGCACCTTAAAAGGTTTTGTCGCGCCTACCGCATGTATACGGCCGATAAAGCGCCCCATCCATTCTAGCTTTTCACGACTATCAATTTCAGGGACACGCCCGCCTTGCTTAGGAAAAACTGAAAACCTAAAACCCTCAAGCTGATTAAGGGTCTGAGTTCCGATCAACCTTAAAGGTGGGACTACCGGTATTTCATTATCGGCCAACTCCTGAATAAAACGGTGCTCTTCTAAGATGGCATCGTCGTTCCAGCGCTGAGGTCGGTAAAATTTGGTGACCACCGTATCTGCGTTTTCTATGCCCACCTGATAAACACGGTTTTCATAGCTATTAAGCGCCAACAAGCGACCGTCACCAGACAGCCCTACACTTGTCATTGCATGAAGCACAAAGTCGGGAGTTAATGCTGAAAAAGGGGTTAAATGTGTATTCATGGTTTTATTGTAACGTTGAATACACTTTATATTGGAGACAATTAATTTAATAACGGAGAGATAAAACTAATACACCCCCATTTTAAATGAATTGAGAGTGTATTAGTGCCCCAAAGAAACAGTTAGCTAACTGTTTCTTTGGGGCCAAGAACATCTAAAGGATCACCTTCATAGGGAGTCGCGTAGCCACAATCTTTCTGAGGACAAACTTTTTCAACGCCACGTCGCTTTGTTTCCTTTACTGTCAAAATTGGCCAATGACAATCTGGACAACTTTCTTTGATAGGCGCATTCCAGAGCGCATACTTACATTTTGGATAGACCGAGCAAGAATAAAATATTTTGCCATTGCGAGACTTCCGCTTAAAAATCACGCCTTTTTTACATTCGGGGCATTCAACACCAGTGTCGGCAGGTTTTTCTAAGGGCTCAATATGACGACAGGTTGGATAAGCACTACAACCGATGAACTTACCATAGCGGCCAATTTTAAATACTAAAGGTGATTCGCATTCAGGACAGGTTCTACCCTCAACGGTTTCTGATTCGTCCGTTGCATTAGCATCATCATTCAAATTTCGTGTATAAGAACACTCAGGATAATGAGTACAACCAATAAAACGTCCATTTCGACCTAAGCGAATGGATAATGGACTTTGACATTCAGGACATTTCTCATCTATAGCTTCCTGAGTAACATCTTTACGCTGTACGCTAGCGTCTTTTTCTTGAATCATGACATTAAAAGGCTGCCAGAATTCATGCATTAATGGAATCCAATCCTTTTCACCACGAGATACGGCATCTAATTCATCTTCTAAATTAGCCGTAAAATCGTAATCAACATATTTGGTAAAATGTTCCGTTAGAAACTTATTGACAATTCTACCTACATCCGTAGGATAAAAACGCTTATTGTCCAAGGTAACATATTCACGATTTTGCAAAGTCGAAATAATAGACGCATACGTTGAAGGTCGTCCTATACCATGCTCTTCTAAGGACTTAACTAAGCTGGCTTCACCATAACGGGGTGGTGGATCAGTAAAATGCTGTCCGGCAACGATATCATTGAGAGGAATTGGACGGCCCTCTTCTAATGGCGGTAAAAAGCTTTCTTTATCATCACTCTCTTTACTGTCATCTTTTCCTTCCAAATAAACCGCCATAAACCCGGGCGTGGCAATGGTGGAACCGGTTGCTCTAAACACATGTTTGCCATCGCCACAGCTCAAATCCACAGCGACCATATTAAGGGTTGCATGAATCATCTGACAGGCTATGGTGCGTTTCCAGATTAAATCGTACAGCTTGTATTGTTCAATACTGAGATGGTCTTTTATCTGACTAGGTAGATATCTAGGATAAGTGGGGCGTATCGCCTCATGAGCTTCTTGAGCATTCTTTGATTTGGTCTTAAATAATCGAGGTTCTTTGGGCACATTTTCAGCGCCGTATTTTTCCGCAATCAAGGCACGCATATCCTCAACAGCTTCTACCGATAAGTTGACCGAATCGGTACGCATATAGGTAATCA
>CAIVGC010000199.1 GCA_903905335.1 uncultured Methylococcaceae bacterium | reverse complement strand
CTATTCTCTTTTCTTCGATATTTAAAAATCACTCATGCCGATTGGCGAAGGTATTGGCGGTAGAAAATGATCTCTACCAATAGAAGTGGCCACAAGAAAAATAGTAAAAAATAAAGGAAAGATCCTAAGAAAACGATTGCGAATAAATTCACTATAGATAATGTGCTGAGTGTTTAGGGCGATGAGCATAAATAAAAAGCCAGACAGTGTAAAAAACAGCCCTACACCGGTATGGCCTTCTTTAATAAGCCCTAGCCAATTAGAATTAAGCCCTGTTCCACCCAAGTCGCGATATTCAAGATTAAAATGAAATAAAAATACAAGGGTCGCTGCAAGCCAGCGTATTTGGTCAATTCTGGGATTGTAGCTAATATTTTCAGATTTCATGGTTACCTATAAAAAGTCTTTAACCTGCACTATAGCAGACTACAAATCCTGAAGTGCAAGATAGCCCAAAGCGTAGTCCAGATGTTTCAATGCATATAATATGGCTAGCAACTTATGGCGGCGCAGATACTAGGTTTAAGCCTTCGCCCTTCGCCTTTTGTCTACTCTTAAAAGAATCCTGTTTAAAAGTGAGCGATTAATAGTGCCCCGTTTTAAATTAGTAGTCTATAATATCAGCTTATGAATAAGGTGGGCAAAGCCGAGCAGCCCACCTTATGGTCTAGTCAAAATTAAACGCCTTTAACGCTTATCTCTAAAACCTGGCTCCAGTGGCCAACTTGCTCATCGTGGATATGATAAATAGCACGATATTTCCAAACACTGGCGCTACCGGCAGCAGGAAGAGGTGTGTTATCTTGATAGCCAGAGGACATACGAATAGTCAACAAGCTAAAGCTACCAGTGCCGTGGTCGGCTTCTATCTCTAAGGCATGTGTACCATTGCTTTTCCAAGACAATACCGGATGACCGCCTTGTAAGACAATGGTAAGTATAGGTTGTAAAGTAGTCGTATCAATACTAGGCGTGACTGCTGGGATAATGCCTAAAGCATTGCCGATAGCTTCAGTGTAATTAGGGTGTTTTTTAATGCGGATAATTAAGGGGCCTACAAAGCCGAAAATATTCGAAAAAGGCGCGCTGCTAGGTGCGGTAGGGAGTACAAGTGGGGCTGGTAAGGTCATGTCCATATTTGCTGGGCCATCACGTAACATGCGCTTAAGCGAGAAAATGGCGTGTGAATAGTTTTGCGCGATTTCTTGGCAATTTAGTAAATAGTCAAACCAACTTGATGCCGTACTTACTTTGCTTATATCGTCGTTGTTGAGTTCTAAAGTCGCCCCATAATTAGGTAATTGTGTGCTAAGTTGTTTGAGTAAAATGCTTCGGTTCGCATCATCATGAGGTATAACACTAGAATTAGGCATGAGATAAGTCCTCTATAAAAGTTAATATGAAATGAATGTCTAGTTAAATAAGTATGCGGCATTAATAATGCACTTATTAGCTATTACATTGCAAGTTATTTTTATCAAGCATAGAAGTAAAAGTTAATTATAGCCGTTAGGTCTTTGTTTGTGATGGCTGTAAGGTCTATCAATGGCCATTAAATGTCGATAAAGCCTAAATTGATGCTATAGTGGATGAATTTGTGGCTGGTAATGCGCTCTATACACCATGAAGTAAGGTGCTAATGCCTTGCAATACGGTTCTCAGGCCATTAAGTAAGGAGCTAATGCCTTGCAATACGGTTCTCAGGCCATTAAGTAAGGTGCTAATGCCTTGCAATACGGTTCTCAGGTCATTAAGTAAGGTGCTAATGCCTTGCAATGCGGTTCTCACGTCATGAAATAAGGTGTCAGGGCTTTGAACTTAGGTTCTCGCAGCATGAAATTAGGTGCTTACAGCATGAAGAGTAATGCCTGTGATATGGTCTTGAAAGTTGGTAGCCACCAAAATCAATGAGTCCTGGCATCATTGCTATCCTGTACTACAAGCGTTGGACGATTGAAAAAGCCTACAATAACAGCAAGAGTAACCTGAAAGAAAAAAGGCTTGGTCTTCTTCGGAAAAGTCACTCAACAATCAAATGCGCCTCACGACGATGACTTATAATTTAATGCGCGTTTGTTGCGCACTCTATGCCGGCATGACCAGTTACTTTTTTATTGCTATGCCTTGAACGTTGAGCTATAGGCTATTTGTATTGCTCCGCCTTAAGATGATAGTCGGCATAGTAGGTCCGGCTATATTTGGTTTCCTATATGGGGCATTAGCAGAAAAACTGGGATATAGCAGCCCAAGTTAGCTAGTATTTAACGTGTGGCTATGTATATATTCTTATGTGGCTAATTTGGGAGGCATTAAAAAAACGTTTATAACAGATATATACAACTATACTATAGCAATGTCACTAGCAGTGGCTTTAAAGGGTTATTTTATTTGTCAGTATAAAATTTAATTGATATAGTGCAAATCTAACGGATAGATAGCGTACTAAAATTAGGGTTAATAGCATTTATCGCAGATGTGTTCATGGACATAAAGCGCTATGAACAATTGTTAATGAAATTAATGGTAAAGATAAGCTAAATATTAATTTCAACTAAGAGATATAGTAGTAAGGTATTGACAATTTCAAGTGCACACTTTAATCTGTCATTGGTTTTTTTGTTTTTAATAGGAAATTTGTTTATTACAATTCAAATATCGTAATATCGTAATATCATAATCTCGTAATATCG
>CAIVGC010000198.1 GCA_903905335.1 uncultured Methylococcaceae bacterium | reverse complement strand
TTTGATGTCCTACCTAAAAACATGTCAATAAGTGAATTTGTCCGTGACAATCCAATTATCACAAAAAGTAAGTCTGAGCAGGAAGTTAAGCAGTTGATGCTTGTGAATAAGACATCGGAGACAACAAAGAAATCTTTAGAAGAAGATCAAGCATCCAATGTTGTTAAAGTAGGCATTGCTAAAATGCACGCTCTGTTAAGGGGCGTATTATGAAAACTAAACTACCACCTATACCAGTTTAGTGGCGATTATATCGCTATTCGGTGTAACCCTTACTGATGAATAAAATATTGATTACTAAAAACAAAGTTTCACTAAGCTATTAAATGAGCGATTATAAATTACATTACAGTAAAGATACTCTTTTTAAGTTAGCAGAAAAAGGCAGTGACGATGCCATGTATTCTATCGGATATCGTTATTTAGAGGGTATAGGTGGCTTACCTAAAAACAGTAATAAAGCGTATGAATGGTTTAAAAAATCGGCTGATGCAGGGAATATAAACGCCCTTAATATGTTGAAAAAAACACCGATTATGACAATTGAAAAACAACCTGTCATCTCGTCAATAAATCCAGTCAATATAGAAACAACTGAACGGCCTTATCAAACTGTTACACCAGAAATTAGCTATGCTTCTGGATACATTACCTTAACATCATCGCTAATATTTCTAGTGGGCTTCATTGTTTTTCGCTATAGATTTTTAAAAAATAGAGAAGAAAAATTCAATAATGAAATTAGAGTGATTAATAAGCAGATTAATACGCTAATTAATCAGCATATTAAAGTCTTGTCCTTAAAATATAAACAAACTGTTATTTATGATGATTATGGGAATGTTTTTTTTGATAAATGGGTGCTTGAAGTCGCTTATTTTATAAAGCATGTGTTAGCTAAGCAGGTTGAAATTAGAATACTGTTAGAGGCCGAAGCAGATATAAAAGGCTATCCAAATCGATCAGATATTGAAAAACGTATTATGAATGTCGTTCAACTTTATGAACAACAAAGAAACGCTGATCATCCTAAAAATATAGATGTTGAACTGCTCTCGCCGATAGAATTTGAACATTACTGCAGTGATATTTTAAAGAATAATGGCTGGAAAACTAGAGTTACTAAAGCATCAGGTGATCAAGGTGTCGATATTATTGCTAAATACGATAATGTTAACGTAGCATTTCAATGTAAGAAGTATTCCAGCCCTATAGGTAATAAAGCGGTTCAGGAAATTATAGCTGGTAAAAAGTTTGTTCAGGCTGATATAGCCGCCGTTGTTTCAAATTCACGGTACACAAGTTCGGCTAAGCAGTTGGCGAATGTAACAGGCGTATATTTATTGCATTATTCTGAACTAAGACAATTTAATAAAAAAATATATCTACCCAACGGGTATGAGGTGACGCATTGAATCTTACATTATTAACGCAGCAAGCTTGGTCTTTACGAGTAAAGCTTATAACTATTATACAAACAAAGGCGGTAAGGTCTACGCCATCAGTTCGTAGAGATAAATTAAAACATGCCTATACTCGGGCTCATGCTAGGTACATTCGCAGACAAAGTAGAATTATAGAATGATTTATGAGTCGAAAGCATTTTAAGAAAAACCCTAACCAGGCTGATATATTCGATATAACAACGCAACTTAATGATGTTAAAAAATTAGCAGATACCAAAGAAGAATTGCTTATGCTTGATAAGCTTAGTGATTCAGAATATCAGGAATTTAAGGCAAAACTTCTGCCTAATAAAAAGAAAATTAAATCTGCATGGTATCAGATGTCGATTGAATCAATATTCGATATGTAATCAAGATTAAGATATTGATTAACTGGTTAACGAACTTTCTTAAAACGAGTCCACGGATGTGGCTAAGGCTGGCTTGCTGAAATGTTTGCTGCGTTAAAAAAACCAAACTTACCAAAAAATAATTAAATTTTCTTATCTTGGGCTGATAAAGCATTACCATATTTTCTCCATCAGGGATGGATGGACTGCATAATGAATCAGCGTTATTAGCCAATTGTTATAAAAACTCATGGGCATTAGCTGAAATAAATAATGTACAGTCCATCGCATTTTCTTGCATTAATACCGGTATATATAGCTTTCCACATAAGTTAGCAGCGGAGATAGCGGTTCAAACCGTACTAAAACAACAATCACTTCTACGCATAACCTTTTGCTGCTTTCTTGAATCGGACTTAGCGATATATCAGGGATTATTAGTGGACTCTGTAGGCTGGATGATAATGGCCTTTTTTGTGGCTGATAATTCTGGCAACGGTTGCTTAATTTTATTACTACACGTCGCTTTTTTATGGTGTGTTTTCTCAAGCAAGCGCATGGTGTATTATGTAAGCACATGAAAAGTGTTCACCAAGGCGTTCACCAAAAAACCAAAGCCTATTAAGCACACCCATATAAAACTATAGCTTATGCGCATACTCAATATTCATTTCAAAAACATCAACTCACTGGAAGGTGAGCATAGCGTCGATTTTGAACTAGCCCCTTTTACCGACACCGGTGTTTTTGCGATTACGGGCCCGAATGGCTCGGGAAAATCCAGTATCTTAGATGTCATTACTTTAGGCTTATATGGTGAAACCTTTCGGTTTAATCGCCCTGCCGATCATGTCATGACTCAACACACCACTGACTGCTTTGCAGCGATTGAATTTTCCCTAGATGGCGAAAAATACCGCTCACATTGGTCAGCACAAAAAACAACAGATCAAGCTAACTCTGTCCTGTTGCCGATTGAAATGCGCTTATATCATATCACCGATGACAAAATATTAGCCGAAACGCCACAACAGGTTTGCGCACAAGTAGCCAAGATTACTGGCATGGATTTTCGTAGCTTCACGCGCTCAATTTTATTGGCGCAAGGTGATTTTTCTGCTTTTCTAAATGCTCTAGACAATGAGCGTATGGATATTCTAGAAAGAATCATCGGCAGCGATATTTATGCTGATTATAAAAAAGAATTGTTTGATAATGCTGAAAAATCTCAAAAGACCTTAGACCTTCTAAAACAAGAGCTTGATAGCATTCCTTTAATGGATGCAGAGCAGCAAGACGCATGTGAACAGGATTTAAGTGATTTTAATGAGCAACTAACCGAATTAAAAGAAGAGCTCCAGCACACCAAGCAACAACATGAGCAATTGACAGCTATCACTACGCTACAAATGAACATTGTTGCTCAAGAAAATGACCTAACAGCGACCCGTACCCAACTCGTAAATCTACAACAAAACCTTACGAAAATTAACAGCAGCCAAGATGCTTTACTCTTTAAAGACGAGATTAATGCTATTGCAGAAAAAGAGCGTCTAATCCAACAAGGTCAGATCAGCTTAAAAGATTTCCAAATTGAACTTAGCCAGCTTAAAGCTCAAATAGGCTCTGAACAGATGACACCGGATTCATTAGTTCAACGCTCCTTGAATGAACAACAACAGACTTTAGATAAGGCAAAGGCTCAACTAAGCCAAACCCACTTAACGATTCAAACCGAAACCACACAATGGCAATCTTTGTCAGAGCAATATAGTGAGAAACAGTCAACACTTAGCCAATTAAGCCATTGGCTACAAGAACATGGCCCTGATGAAAACTTATTAACTGACTTTCCTGAGCTAGGCGTATTAAAGAAATGTCGCACAGAATTGCTAGAAACCAGCAAAAAACAAACGTCATTTGGTAAACATTCTAAAAAGGCGCTAACAAGCTTCAAAAACAATAACGCCTCTCTCGCCCTAGAACAACAAAAACAAGCCGAACTCTATCAAAAAATACCCTTAGAAGAACAAGAACTTATTGATCTAGGCCAAGGGCATAGCACTGATGACCTTGATGCCTTGCGCTTAGAACAACAAGAACGCGTTAAAGATTTACAAGAGCTCTATCAACTCGCTAAGAAACATCAAAAACTAACAGAAGGCGGTAGCTTTTTCTCCTTATTTAAAGCAAGAGAACAACCCGATTTTGATATTGATATCTTAACAATTGAGCTTGATCGCTTAAGATTGGAAATGTTACGTGAAGTAAATATTAAAAAAGTGCTTGAAGAAGCTATAAGCAATGAAGCCTTATTAAAGAAAATGGCGCCCTCACGAATTCATTTAGTGGATGGCAAACCCTGTGTTCTTTGCGGCGCTTTGCAACATCCCTATGCGAAGTTTCCGCCAATACCCAGCAACTCCAAACAAGCGTTAATTGATCAGAAGGCTAAAGTTCGAGCTTTAACGGAAAAGATAAGCACTACCGATAGCCATATCAATATTGCACAAAAACAATTAGAAAGAAATTCTTCTCGAAATACGCAACGCCAACAGATTAGAGCGCAATGGTTAAACTTATGTAACAGGCTTAATGTCGCTAGTCCTGATCTTGATATTACTAAACTATCTTTAATGCAGACACTGATACAAATAGAAAATGATGAGCTCACCAATACTCTACATTTCATCAAACGCTATCGTGATAAACAAGCCGATATCAAAAAATCTAAGGCACTACTTGCTAATTGCACGGCTACTATTGAACAATTACAACTAAGTATTGAGCAGTTGAGCTCAAGCAATGAAGGCTTAACTCAAGAACAAGTAGATCTCGCCTCTGCGCTCAGTGCTTATCAAGAGCAAGAACGACAGTTGACTGAAAAGATATTCACACAACTGACACTACTGGGTGAAAAAATGCCCACATACGGCCAAGAAGATGCCTTATTCGATAAACTTAATATTCGAAGACAAGACTATCATGGCTATGCTTTCCGCCACAAAAGCTTAATAGAAGAATTAACCTCACTAGAGGCACAGCAAACTGCCTGCCAAGCTGAAATTTTACGTTGTAATGAACTATCAATTATTTATACTGCACAACTGCAAAAAGAAGAGCTTATCAGCCTACATGTAGCTGTCATCGAAAAACAAAAACTAATCGCAGATAAAGAACAATCATTGATAATACTTCGTAAAGAAATCTTAGACTTACAGAGTAACCTACAAGAAAAGCTGCCGACTACAGCCTTTACTAGCCTACAGGAAATTAGTGACATACTAGCCTTAATAGCTAAGCAGGCTGATCTTGAACATAGCCAAGCGTCATTAGAGCAGCACATTGAAGCTCTTAATCTTAGTCTAGCAGAAGATCAAAACCAATTAGCGACCGAACTCGCTACTATAGATTCATCATTAAATTTGGTAGATTTAAACTCTCAACTAAAAAGCATTAACGAGAAAATAGCCATCGCCGACATGGAAGTTCAGCACCTTCAAAAACAACGCAAAGATCAGCAACAATTGCAGGAACACTTTGAGTCTATCTCTTTGCAATGGCAACAACAAGTCGCTATTTCCAAGCCTTATTTTGCTGAGGTTGCATTATTTGCTATTGAAAATAATGGCATGGCCTTTAGACGTCGAGTTCAACAACGCATAGCGGATCAATTATTAGCGCAAACCAATATGCTATTAGAAAAGATCAGCGGTAGGTATTATTTACGTAAAGGTCACAGCGAGTTAGGCCTAGCCTTAGAAATTGAAGATACTTATCAAGCTAATGTGCGCCGCTTACCTAAGTCTTTATCGGGTGGAGAAAGCTTTATCGTCAGCTTAGCCTTAGCCCTCGGACTTTCTGAATTGGCCAATAACGGCCGCTCAGTCGAATCTTTATTTCTTGACGAAGGCTTTGGTAATCTGGACGCTGATGCGCTTTATACGGTTATTAGCACCCTAGAAAGCTTACAGACCCACGGCAAAACCGTCGGTGTAATTTCTCATGTCGAAGCGGTACAAAAACGAATTAAAGCTCAACTACAAGTCGTTAAAAAAGCTAACGGCATGGGAGAGCTTAAAAAAGCCTCCTAAGCCGATAGGATTGCTACTTTGCATCCTTATCCAAACGTATCACTGGCCCATAAGTCGTCTCCTTATCAAAATCATCCCAGATGTACGCAGGAGAAATCATAGGCTGGGTGGGTATTGGAAAGGTGATTAAGTCAGCAATACCACAGCCCGTGCGGCCTAGCATATTAACGATGCCTTTAAAAAAACCGCCGACTAAGCCATAAAAGAAATTACTTTGATTGATGGTGCTAATAATACTTTTGGGTATTTCAAGTGATCCCGTTGTTAAATTAGCCCAAGCATTAAGATCTTTATGAGCCAACTTTTCGCCATAACTTAGCGGTGGCGGTACCATGGTCGTAGAGGTAATCGTCACATTATTATTAGGCTGCATAGAACTATCAGCCTGAGTCAGGGGCGCATAAGCAAGAAACCAACTAGCATATAGCGCTACACAAAAATACCTTACTTTATTCATATCAAAGTCTTCAGCTATGATTAGTAAAACGATTATGCTTGATAAAATAATTTAATTGATACCATACCTAATAACTATCAAACACTTACATAAACTTAGATTATTATTTTTGAAACAGGCTCGCAATAATCCGAAGTGCCATCAGGAGTTACAACGGCATAGCGAAATTTATAACGCTTCATAATTTCTAAACCACTCACCTGAAAAGTCGCGCGTGTGCTAGTGCCAATATCAACCCATACTCCATCCGTTCCATCGTCTGACACTTTAGACATTTGCCAACGATACGCCGCCCCTCTATCTTTAGCTTTACCCACTAATTTAACATCACCTGAATGCTCACCATCAAGCGCAGCCAGCTCAGGCTTAGGCTTTATGACGGGTTGCTTAGAAATATGAAAACCACTACTTAATATACTGGTTTCATTACCTACGGCTATGCGCTCTACATAACGGGCTAAGTTTCTATAAATATTATCGGCGCGTTCTGCTGCATCATGCATGGCCGACACGGCTGCGGCTCCACCTTCTTTAGCTGCCTGCATTGCGGCTTCTAAGGCATCGACCGCCGCTATTGCCTCGGCCTCAGGAATATCGGGCGTAGGAAAAAGTGGATTGCCATACAACTGTTCATTCACATGGTGATAAAAGCTAATTTTCTCAGATATAGCATATTGAACAAAGTCTAAGACTGGTTTTGGTTTTTTCATGACATTACCTATCAAGTGAGAGTTATTGTTGTGTTGTTATCGTTTACAAAGCCATGACGGGCTGTATTTTTTGGCTACCAGTTTAAGACGGGGCACTAGCTTAATCGTTCAATTTTAGGCAGGGTTCTTCTAAGCACAGACAAAGGACGATAGGCAAAGGGTTAAGTCTAGTACCTGTCACGCCTTAAGTTGCTAGCCTCCTAGGCTTAGTCTTTCGCCCTGAGCCTTTCGTCTGCGCTGAAGCTGTCCCACTTTAAGTTGGTAGCCTATTTTTTTATATCTTTTGTCGGTTTGTCGTACTTCTGCTCGATTTGATATTCTTCTTGTCGGTATGTCGTACTTCTGCTCGATTTGATATTCTTCTTGTCGGTTTGACATACTTCTGCTCGGTTTGATGTACTTCTTGTCTCGATTTGTCGTACTTCTGCTCGGCTTGATATTCTTCTTGTCGATTTGTCGTACTTCTGCTCGGTTTGATATTCTTCTTGTCGGTATGTCGTACTTCTGCTCGGTTTGATGTACTTCTTGTCAGAAGGTTATTCTAGTCGCCCCGCTCATCTCTCTATAGCCGAATAGGTCTAAAATACGATCTACTAGGAAAGAAAATCAGCCAACTAACTTATCAAGTGCAGTCACTAACATAACAAATCAACTAAAAGGCTAATAAACTCAAAAATAACAGTAAAAACAAAGATAAATGTAAATTAAGCTGTAGCGAATTAAATGAAATAAGATTAAAACAATTTAGTGATATCTAAGTTTTTTCGAAGTATTGCACAAAGAAAATAAATAAACAAACTATTTTTGCAACTGATTTAAAATGTAGTAAGACTAGCATTAGTTCGTAGCTTCGATGCAGCAAGTCGGACTCAAGGATTTACAGCATTTAGACCCCATGCCGATCGGGGCTTGCAACCCCGACCGAAACGTTTGGATGTTTCAATAGCTTTCGAAACCTGCGTAACGGGGTTATAAACCCCCGTTACGCTTCAGTAATTGCTGCCAAGTCGGGCATTTTTTCTTGCCCTATACACACTATGTATAGGGCCGCTTGTGTCGGGCAACGCTAACGCTTTTGCCCGACCTACCTGGCTATTTTTTTAATGCTTTAGCAAAAGCATTAGCCATTAAACTATTGATTGGCGCTGGCGCTGCTGCTTGTTTCGGCTTGTGTGCAGGCTTAGTCGTATTGCGCTCTGGTTTAATAATTGCCGAGGCATCGAGCTCAGATTTCATCGATAAAGAAATTCGCTTACGCAAGGCATCGACTTCCAATACTTTAACGTTAACTAGATCACCAGTTTTTACGGCTTCCCTTGGATCTTTAATAAAGGTATCTGATAAATGCGAGATATGTACCAAACCATCTTGATGTACGCCGATATCGACAAAAGCACCAAAGTTAGCGACATTAGTTACTACACCATC
>CAIVGC010000197.1 GCA_903905335.1 uncultured Methylococcaceae bacterium | reverse complement strand
GATCGTGAAATAGCGTGTCAGGAGGATGATTCGGTTCTGGATGCGCTATTACGTGACAATATTGACATTCCCAACAATTGTAGGAGGGGTGTTTGTCAAAGCTGTATGATTCGTAGCCTAGATAATGCACCACCTGCTGCTGCTTCACAAAAGGGACTATCCGATGTTTTGCAGCATCAAAATTATTTTTTAGCGTGTTTATGTTATCCCGAACAAGACATGACTATCAGCTTAAATACGCCGAAGGATTTTTTTACAGAAACAACGGTTATTGATAAAAAGCTCTTAAATTCTGACATACTATTATTAACCCTAGAGTGCAGTAAACCTTTGGATTATTATGCAGGACAATTTGTTAATTTAAAACGTCATGACGGATTACAACGCAGCTATTCAATTGCAAACAATCATTTATTAAATGCTGATACCCTAACATTCCATATTCGAAAACTTAAGGGGGGGTTATTTAGTGAGTGGGCTTATCAGGAGCTTGCGGTAGGCGATACTCTTGATATCTCAGATCCACAGGGACTTTGTTATTATCTTCCTAACCAACTCGATCAAAATCTAATGCTGATAGGTACAGGCAGTGGTCTTGCTCCGTTACTCGGTATTATCAGTGAAGCACTGCATCAAGGTCATCGAGGTGATATCCATTTATTTCATGGTAGTCGAGAAATAGAGGGGCTGTATTTGATTGAAGAAATGCAACAATTGACGCAGCAATATCAAAATTTTAATTATACTCCGTGCTTATCTAGTGATGCTTTAGCTAACGGTTTTGCTAAAGGACGTGCTCATGATGTGGCGATGTCCACCATACCTAGTTTAAAGGACTGGCGCATTTATTTATGTGGCCATCCTGATATGGTTCATCAAGCGAAAAGACAGGCTTTTTTAAAGGGGGCGGCGATTCAAAATATTTATGCCGATGCCTTTCATGTAGGAACAGCCTCAGCAAAGTAAATCGAGGTGTTTATTAATGAGAGCTAACTGATGACCTTTTTCCACAACTTTACGATAGCGTCTAATCAGTTAACATTTATTCAAAAAGCCTATGCTGCCGTGGCATGTCTAATCGCTATTTTTTTGACAGCGACAGTTACTCAACTATACGCCCCTGAAAACACTGGGATTTTAGTGGCTTCAATGGGTGCTTCAGCGGTGCTTTTATTTGTGGTGCCCAGTAGTACGATGGCTAAACCCTGGCCTTTTGCTGCCGGTCAGATGATATCAGCGTTAGTCGGTATTTATGTAGCCCATTATGAAGCTGATTTTGTAAGGGCATCTGCTTTGGCGGTAGGTCTTTCTGTGTTGTTAATGCTGTTGCTACGATGCTTACATCCACCAGGCGCTGCCACAGCATTAGCCTCCTTACATAATACCGTAAATGCTGATCTACCCGATTTTAGCTTTTTGTTGATGCCAGTTGGCGTTAACGTGGTCATTATGTTGACAATCGCACTGTTGGTCAATCATCTAATTTTGCTGCGTATTCAGCTTGCAAAAACACCGCCCCCTGTACATATAACGAATCAAAATGATCAACAAGGCCATTTGCTGGGTATTAATAAAGGAGATATAGAACAAGTCATCCAGCGCTTTGATAAGTTTTTGGATATTGGTCCAGATGATTTATGCCAGCTTTTAACACAGTTACACTTGTTGTCTTTTCAGAAAAACGTTGATATAAAAACATGCGGCGATATTATGCAGCGCAATATTATCACAGTCGAATATTCTACTGAAGTAGAGTGGGCGTGGACGCTGATGCGCGAACATCATTTGAAGGTGTTGCCAGTGTTAGATAAATCAAAACGGGTCATTGGGATTGTTACCCATTATGATTTTTTAAAGCATATTCAATTGACGTCTTATCAAAGCTTTCAGGAAAAATGGTTGTGGTTTATTAAGCCCAGTTTAGATGTGACCACTCAAAAGCCCGAAGTGATGGGGCATATCATGACTCGAAAAGTTAAGACGCTATCTGCTGATACGCATATGGCCGAGTTGGTGCCACTGGTGGTTAATGAAGGTCACCACCATGTCCCTATAGTCGATGATGAAGGTTTATTTGTTGGTTTAGTCTTTCAAAGCAGTCTGCTCACTGCGTTATTTAATCAACAGGTCTTTGTTGATAGTACTAAGAGCATGCCAGAACAAGGTTCTGCAATAGAGTGATCTAGTTCAGCGTTATCTTATGTAATTTCGGCAAACGGCGCGTAGTTAGAATGAATCGAAGTCCATAGCCAATATAGGCTGCTTTAAGTTTGTAATGAAGAAAAAATACTGTTCTGGACATTACGTTGATAGCTGATTATGATGATCCCTGAAATATTTTTCAAATAAATATCAGTCGGTTACTCATTAAAAAGGTGATTCACATGTTAGAAATCCAGCAGTTAGCTCCGCAGTTTAGTGTAAAAGACCAACGTAATCAGTTGGTTAATTTATCGGACTTTACCAATAAGAAAAACATCGTCTTATATTTTTACCCTAAAGATGATACCCCCGGCTGTACAATCGAAGCTAATGACTTTACTCGACTCGCCGAAGAATTTAACCAACACGATACCGTTGTTATCGGTGTCAGCAAAGATTCTTGTGAAAGCCATGTTGATTTCATTAATAAATATGCACTTAAAGTGATGTTGTTAGCTGATACTGAAGGCGAGCTTTGTGAAAGCTATGATGTTTGGCGAGAAAAAGACAGGAATGGCGTTAAAAGTATGGCCATTTTACGATCAACTTTCATCATTAATAAACAAGGCGTTTTGACTGAAGTCGCTTATGGCGTTAATCATGAAGGCCATGCGGAAGAAATCTTAGATAAAGTTAAACAGCTATAAAACCACCTTGAGGAGTTTGACATGATACCCGAACAGTCATTAAATCTAAGCGGTAAAGTGGCCCTGATTAGCGGTGCGGGTGTCGGCATAGGTCGCGCTGTGGCATTGGCTTTAGGCAAAGCCGGTGCAACCATTGGTTTGCACTATTATTCTAGTGAGGACAGCGCGCATCAACTCCTTGAGGAATTAACAGCCTTAGATATTAAGGTCGTTCTTTTACCCGCCGACTTAACTAAAGAAAGTGCAGCAAACGGCATAGTAGATCAGCTTGTCGCTAATGCTGGACGCTTAGATATCGTCGTTAATAATAGTGGCGGTTTAGTCAAACGCGCAAAGATTGAAGATTGCACCTTAGAAAACTGGAATAAATCCTTAGATATTAATTTAACCAGTGCCTTTTTAGTGACTAAGCGTGCGATTCCACATCTACGTGCCAGCGGCAGTGGACGTATCGTTAATATACTGTCACTTTCTGTACAAACCGGTGGCGCCAATGGTGGTGGTGCTTATGCCGCCGCAAAAGGTGGTTTGATGGTGTTTACTCATACTTTAGCCAAAGAACTTGCTCCCTATGTTCGTACCAATTCAGTCATGCCCGGCACCGTTGAAACTCAGCATCATGAGATACATTCGACGCCAGAAATGATGGAAAACTACCGCAAGCAAACACCCTTAGGCCGTAACACCTATGCTGATGAAGTTGCCAGCAGTGTACATTTTTTAGCTAGTGACATGTCTTCTCATATTAATGGTGCCATGATTGATATTAGTGGTGGTCGATTTTTGCGTTAAGATAAAATCTCCCCTAGCCCCTCTTTTCCAAAGAGGGGAACTGATATCTAAGTATTCAGTTACTTGAGGCTTTAAGCCTAAATAAGTTAGTGATTTTGGCTTTAGGGAACTACTGGTCTGTGGGTGTACAATAGCCGCTTTAAAATCTAGCCGGTATCCATCATGACAAGCTATCCTGAAAGAACATGTTCAATAGAACGTTTAGTCACACATCCTAAATTAGTCGCTGCCGCAAAAGCCGGCACAAAAACCCAACAGCGCCGCGACGGTATCTATGGTTTTCCCGGTGAAGTCTTTGACCTAGAAGGCATCACTTTTGAAGTAACGAGCTTAGAGCGTCAAAGCTTAGGCGACATGACCGATGAACACGCGCAAGCAGAAGGTTATCCAAGTTTGGATATGTATAAAGACATCATCTTAAGAATGCATGCAGGCATGGAATGGAAAGCAGAAAGTTTAGTCTGGGTACATAGCTTTCAAATTAAAGAAGCTTGATTGAAATGCTGAACATTAGCTCGGCGATATCATGACTTCTTTGCTAAGCTGGGGCTAATCGTTCCCAGTGGGGTCGACCTAAGTTTGAAGCACTTAGATCGCATTTTAGCTTGTTATACCTGACATTCCGTAGCCACTAGTTACAATGTTTTATTATCCTTATTTCGATTGTAATCATTGATTCGGAATGTCGGTTATAGCTAAACTTCAACTGGTGGCCAGAAGCAGCCTTTCATTTTATTCATTGCTATTCAAATGATTAACCTTCACCAAGTTTTACCTTAGCCTCGTATTCAGCAATATCTACAAGCCCTTGTGATTCAGCGATAGCTTTTTCTTCCGGTGTAATTGCATCCTGTACAATATCTAGTCGCTTCCATGTTGGTATTGGAGTTACCTTGCAAGGCTCAGGTACATACTTAGATTGATCAATCTTTTTGTATTTATGTATATAGCGTGGACAGTTCACCCAAATTTTAGTGACCTTGATCATAATCAAGTACTTTGCTTCAGTGTACTCAGCCATTAGTTCATGCTCTCTTACCAGCTCAGCAGTGCCCTGCACTCGAACTCTATGCGGAGTTTCAAAGTCTATAAAGAGCATTCCTACCTTATGTGACGCTTCAATGTTACCAACTGAATAAAACATTCCGTTCCCATCGAAACCAGGAAACACTAAAGTACTCTCATCCAACACTTTTACGAATCCCGTTGGCCCACCTTTATAAGAAACTGTGGGCATACCCTGAGGGTCAACTGTTGAAAGAAAAAACATATCCCGTGAGCTAATGAATTTCTTTTCGTCGTCAGATATTGTTTCATGTATCCAGTCGTTATCTAATAATTCAGCTAACTTTGTAGAATTGAATTCCTCTTGTAAAGCCCGATGTTCTGGTGAGTATAACGATGCCATAATTGCCTCCGGAGGAGTTACTGGTTTAAATGAAAATCTTATTCATGATTTTCACAGAATTTACAAATCAATATTATTTAATGTAGTTTATTTAATATGTTTAGGCAAGTAAGTATAGTTTTATTGTCAGGTAGCGTTGGTTATATTTACTATAATCAGCCCACCATAAAGATGGTCTTAAATTAAGTAACTTTATAGAGTGTCTTTTGTCTGTGGTGAATGTCTTTTAAGGGTCGGCTGCAGTCTAGGTCGGGTTAGCACTAGCGTAACCCGACAATTTTGCTAACCCAACCCATCAATAATCATGTCTTATCGCCGTGTTTATATAGAAGGTAGGAGCTATTTTCCACAGTTATCACCGAAAAACGCCGTAAAATCTTTGCCGATGATGACAGCGTCAAACGTCAACGCGCTGGCGACTTATTAAAACGGCATACACCAAGACATATTCCGAATCATTTGTCGTTGAAAATACAAGCCGTAAAAATAACAGGAAATATGGCAACATCGTGGATGGGAGCATTGTTTGCGCGATGATCGGGATTTTCAACAGCCTATTGATTATATCCATTACAATCCGGTAAAACATGGGCTTGTAAAACGCGCAAGTGACTGGCAATACTCAAGCATTCATCGATACATAAAATTAAATATTTTAGATAAATGTGGGGAGACGATGATAGCTTTTGCTGATGATATTGGCTATGAATAATCAAAGGGTTTCGAAATGTCGGGTTACGCTAGCGCTAACCCGACATGGCTAGTTTAGTTTGGAGTGTTTGTATGATACTAATCTCTGAATTTAGCTTAAGTTTAAAAAGGTCTGTTATTGGTGTTGCTGGGTAAAGCTAGGGTTTGAAGGTCTTGCTGTATTTCCTTTGGAGCTAGATAAATATTAATCATTTCATGTTATAGCTACTATAGAACCTGTGAAATATTTAACAGGTCTTGCTATAGCTACTGTAGAGTCTAAGAAATGTTTAACAAGTCTTGCTATAGCTACTGTAGAGTCTGAGAAATGTTTAACAAGTCTTGCTATAGCTACTGTAGAGTCTGAGAAATACTTAACAGGTCGTGCCATAGCTACTATAGGCCTGAGAAATGTTTAACAAGTCTTGCTATAGCTACTGTAGAGTCTGAGAAATACTTAACAGGTCGTGCCATAGCTACTATAGGCTTGAGAAATGTTTAACAAGTCTTACTATAGCTACAATAGAGTTTGAGAAATGTTTAACAAGTCTTACTATAGCTACAATAGAGTTTGAGAAATATTTAACACGTCGCCTATCTTATTTAATTCGATGCCTCATTACTTAGAGCAATTAAATGTAGTTTTTTGGTAGCTCAAACCATATTCATCTTTATTGGCTAAAATCTGACAATCTTGTCAGTTTTTTACACAATCCTGTTATAGTTTTATGTTATAAATTCATTTTATTAAAGCGGTACTCTCTTTAAAAGCTTATGGATTTTGTAAACGACTATAACTTTGATCCCACCTATGGTTATACATTAGCTAAATTATTAGCGATAACAACACTAAAAGATCCAAAAGATTTTGATAGTTTTTGGAAGTCGCGTTATCAAAAAGCATTAAGTCTTACTCCTAAACCACAAATTAAGCTTATTCATAAAGATAAATTCGGTTGGCGTGTGTTTATGTTGTGTTATCTCTCGACTAATAACATTACGATTAAAGCTTGGTTATTAGTGCCAACTTCTGGGCTTATTAAACGGGGCTTTGTTATCGGGCACGGCTATGGTGGTCGTGACGAACCTGATTATCATTTGCCGTTTAAAGATGCTGCGTTATTGTTTCCCTGTTTTCGGGGTTTAGCCCTTAGTGCACAAGTTCCTTTTTCTTCCGAACCATACTGGCATGTATTGCATAATATTCATCAGAAAGACACTTATGTTCTCGGTGGCTGCGTTGAAGATTTATGGCTGTCTGTCAGTGTAATGTTGATGTTATTTCCACAAACGGTCGGTCATTTAGGTTATTTGGGTATTAGTTTTGGTGGCGGGATTGGCGCGTTAGCTTTGGCTAGTGAGTCTCGTATTAGTAAAGCTCATTTCAATGTTCCAACCTTCGGTCATCAGCCCTTACGAATAAGACTGCCTAGCAATGGTAGTGCCCATAGCGTACAGAAATTTTATTGTCAGCATAAAAAAAACACGCTTAAGGTTTTGCGTTATTTTGATGCGGCCATAGCGGCCAAGCGCATAAGCCAGCCGATACATTGCGCCTTGGCGACCTTTGATCCTTGTGTCGCGCCCCCAGGACAGTTTGCCATTTACAATGCGTTGCCTTGTGAAAAACACTTGTTCCTGCTTGATGCAGGGCATCACAGTTATCCTAATCAGGCGCAGCAAGAGAGTGAATTACTGGCTGAGCTCGATGCTTTTTTTACTACACTTATCCCATAACTGACTTACTTTAATGACAGGGCATATCATGAATCGTGAATATCATCGGTGGTGGAGTGATCGCTTGCAACGAGATATGGAGCTGTTGGTCTTTGGCCATGCGGGAGCTAAAGTTTTAGTTTTTCCTTCACGCCTAGGTCGGTTTTATGAGTACGAAAAGTTAGGCCTAGTACATGCTTTAAAAGACAAGCTAGAGCAAGGCCACTTACAACTTTATTGTGTCGATAGTATTGATGCTGAAAGTTTTTACTGTGCTTGGGCGCATCCCTCAGGTCGCATTCGTCGTCATGGAGAATTTGAAGAATACATACTCAACGAAGTCTTGCCCTTTATGCAAAACAAAAACCCACATGAATGTGTGATTGCTCATGGTTTAAGTTTGGGTGCTTTTCATGCCGCCAATATCACCTTTCGTTATCCCCATTTGTTTAAAAAGCTAGTCGCCTTTTCCGGACGGTATGACCTAACGTTGAGTGTGGAGCATTTTAACGATTTGTTTGAGGGTTATTATAATGAAGATATTTATTTTCATACGCCTACCCATTTTATGCCTAACATGGATTGTTCCTGGCGCTTAAGCCATTTAAGAGCCATGGACATAACTTTAGTAATTGGTAAGGAAGATCCTTTCTTACAGAATAATGAGCACTTAAGTGCCATTTTGTCGCAAAAAGACATTAAGCATCAGATGCCGGTATGGGAGGGTAGAGCGCATAGCGGTTATTATTGGCGGCGCATGGTTGGGCTTTATTTGTAGAGGCAGGTCGCGATCTATTCCTAGGGTTATGACATAACATCATCGAGTAGTTCTGGTGCTTATACCCGATCTTGCTTTGTTAAGTGTCAGGATTTTTTACAACTAGCATTTAAAAATATCCTCTTGTAATTAAATGGTTATAGTAATCGATAACGCTTCTAATGCTTTGATTAAGAAATGAAAAGCAGTTTCGGCATGATCTGATAGTCACTGATTCTTTTGTTTCGTTTAGATGCTTAATATCCTGATGTGGCATGAGTGTAAAAAGGCGTGAGCTATTAATAGGCGAGAACTGTCAGGATATTTTACGCTTACCTTACCTTACCTTACCTTACCTTGGTTGTGTTGTAGTTATCTGAATAATAACAATAAAGTAAATATGGTTTACTAATTGCTTAGGATTAATTGTTCGAAAGAACAAATCGAAGGATCAGCATAAACTGATCTTTTTTATTAAGTGCTCTTTTTTGTAGAGAGAGCTCCCTGCGCCAGAATAGTTAGAGGTCACTTAGAAACATAGCTTATGGCACCAAAATTATTTGAAGGAGTTTACATTATGAAACATTTATTATTAGGTTCGTTTTTATTACTTTGTTTGAACGTAAATGTATATGCTACGCCCATACAATTTGGAACAAATTATTTTGATTTTGTTAATGCTGATGGAATAAGTTGGCAAGATGCTGAAAATGCTGCACAAAACAGTATCTTTGATAATGTAAATGGATATCTTGCAACTATAATTTCATCATCTGAAAACAGTTTTCTTGTTTCGCAATTCGCAACATTTACTGACTTTTCTGGGGCTTGGCTAGGCGGGGAAGTAAATCTTTCTGGAACTGGCATTTGGAACACTGGTCCTGAAATAGGTCAGATATTTTCTCAGGGTGGCACTGCTGTTTCTGGTGCCTACGCAAACTGGGGTGGTTCAGAACCAAATGGTTCTTTTCCGAGTTTTGCTTACATGAATATAGGGATACTAAATTATGGTATTTCAACAGGTCAATGGGCTGATGCTGTTGCGGGTGTTGCGTCAAGTGGCGATCCAATTAGAGGGTATTTCGTTGAGTATTCGCCAGTTGTTTCGGTATCAGAACCTGAAGAATTAGCAATGATGCTGTTAAGCATACCAATGATAGGCTGGGTAGTTAGTCGGAAAAAACTCATACAATAAAAATTATCACATTGCATAGGATGCCGACGCTAGGAGGCGCATCATTCAAAAGTGATGCGCTTCACTTTGTTCAGCGCATCCTATAGCTCTCTAGGTTTTTATTAGCTACGCCGAGCTCTCTTTGTTATACACAAGTATTTTGTGTGTTTGGAGTAAAACAGCTTTAGCTGTTTTAAAATGCCAAGACGTGTAGGGT
>CAIVGC010000196.1 GCA_903905335.1 uncultured Methylococcaceae bacterium | reverse complement strand
CAAATAATCATCAACAGTAACGACTAACAAACTAATACGTAAGCTAATAACGTTTAGCCAATCGGCAGCAAGCCACGCTGAATTGGCTGACACATAGTAATCAGCGACTTTATCTTTATTAAAATCTATACCATATAAAATTTGCATGTTTTCAATACCTTCAATTAAAGGATTAGAACTCCGATATAAGGTAATTTCAGGATCAGGCAAACTGCTAGTTCCAGAGGGTGTATTGATCTGGTACGTAATTGTTGAGCTAGGGTCTGTATAGCAATTTACTGATCCACAGCTATTGGGGGAATCGACTGGACTACCACATGCCCCAGTAGGTGTTAGCTCAAAGGCTCCATGTAAAGTAATAGTGTCAGATACAGCACCATCTATACCAAAAATATCGCTAGTCGATGACATACAACTCCAATAACCCGCCATACGAATATCATGCTCTAAAAAGTCTAAGGCAAAACGACCATTTTCTTGTAATCTTGCTAAATTACTCTGCATTCGGTAGCTTTGCGAAGTTGCTGAAAAAAGCTGTAGTACGCCACCCAATAGAAATAAGCCTATTAATAAGGCAATCATAATTTCTACTAGACTAAAACCCAATTGCTTGTTCATAACTGAAAGTTAGTTGCAAAACTTATTACCTTAAAATCATGAGTAACATCATCCCAATCATTCCAAGAGACCGTAATGGTATAAATAGGCGCTGCAACAGTTACCCCGACCACACCACTAGGTAAGCTTGAAATAGCTGCACTGTTCCATTCAAAGAGATCATTCTGCGCCATGATATTTCCGCTACAGCCGGGCGCACTATAACAGCTTGCTTGAGCAGTTGCGGAACTGGGTGGGGTTATAGTTATGTAAGCACTGGTTGCATATTTTTGGGCTTCGGTCAGATTAGCGCGCATCCTATCCGCCAAATCATAAGCCAACTCAGTCGCAAGGCTTCGATTGTAAGCACTCTGGGTATTTCTTAGGCTATAGGCTTGTAAACCTGCTAAACCCAACAAGCCAACAGCCAACACTAACATGGCGATTAAGACTTCAATTAAGGTAAATCCGTTATGGTTATTCATAGCAGGAATCTAAACAAAAATTAAGGGCAAGATATGGCAGTACCCACAGATGTAACACGAACACGTCCCACATTATCAACCACAATTGTTCTAGAAGTCGTCATATCCGTGCCATTACATAATCTAAATTTATCTCCAACAAAAGTATAACTCATCCCACTTGGTAGATAAGCCGCAGCCTTTTTATACAAACTACCTCCCGTCGTTAATGTATAGCCATTAGCTAATCCGGGATATACCCTCAATAGACAATCTTCAGTGTGCGCACCAATTGCGTTGGTAGTGCATAAGTTATCCGGGGGGTTATAAGTTTCATCGCCATTAATATCTACAAACACCGTCCAGCCGCTTTCCCAATGTGTTGGCGTGCCATTATTACTAACCGTAACTTGTATACCCCGCCTTACCGCCTCACTACGCGCTAAATTTAACGCTCCTACCAAATCATTAGCATAACTAGTTAAGCGACTACTCGTGAGGGTTGAGTTAAAACTGGGTATGGCTATCGTAACTAATATGCCCGCTATGGCCATGGTCATGACCAACTCTATAAGAGTAAAACCTTCAGTTTTAAATGAATACTTAGGCATAGTCTGTAATGTAATCACGTATTTTTGGTTACAAATAGTTGAAACTTGAGCGTTATATTTTTTGATTTATTGCATAGACTATAGAAAACACATAAATCGTACAATTAGTAGAAATACGCATAACAAAGCTTATGTTAGAAATAATACGGGGAAATGCCTCTATAAATTGGCTGCCACCTTAAAACGGGACATTTTGAAGTTAAGTCTAGTGTAATATATGTGCCGACGAAGGAGGCGCATCAATCGAGCCAAACCTTGATGCGCTTCGTTCCTCAGCACATCCTATAGTTATTTTACTAAGTAATAGCTGAAGCTATTACACTCGCGCACTGGAAGAATCTGCGCGCTTTAAGTTGGTAGCTAAACTAACCAACCCCACTGAACAACTAACAATAAAACTCCGCCTGCAAAGACGCCTGCCAGCACATCATCTATCATAATACCGAAGCCACCTTGCACAT
>CAIVGC010000195.1 GCA_903905335.1 uncultured Methylococcaceae bacterium | reverse complement strand
TTGATCTTCACCAATAGCGACCTCTATTTGCGGTATTTTATCTCGGATGGTGAGTTCAGAGATCATGTCACCTAAGGCAGTCAATTGAGTGCCGACTATCGGGTGCATGACCACACAGCTATCAATTTCTGCTAAATAAGGATGTCTTCTTTCTCTAAAGCCGACCAATACCCGGTTCTTTTTAGCGACATATTTCACGCCCATACGAGCTTTGCGTCTATAGCCCCAATGAGGGCCGATTAAAGGCGGTAAAAGTTCTGGTGCATCGACTTTCCCAATACGTTTAAATTGTTCAATGAGCAGCTCTTGCTTGATTCTAATTTGCGCTGTAGTTTCAACATGTTGAAAGCTACAGCCACCACATAATCCATAGTGCGCACATAAAGCATCAACTCTATCTTCAGAGCGGCTTAATAAGTTGACAACTTTGCCCTCGGCATAGTCCTTACGAATTTCAGTATAAATAAACTCAACTTCTTCACCTGGTAAAGCTTCATCAATAAAAATGACTTTGCCTTCAACATGAGCAACACCTCGGCCATCATGAGCTAATGATTCTATAGTGACTTTAACCGGTGTTTCCGGTAATTGTTTTTTTCTTGTTCTTTTCTTAGGCATGTTATTTGATAGATCTCAGCTTTAAGTGTGATTAGGGTATGGTCAATTTAGGATGGCTAACAAGACATTAAGCCAGAAAGTATCGTCAAGATTCGTCTTCCAGACATGGACTGCCGGGATCCAGAGTGCATGGATGCATGCATTGAATATAGATACTGCTTTTCATTAGATTATTGTGTTGTTTGTTAATATTGCATATTGCCCTTCATGGCAACTAGTTTCCGGCCAACCCTCGCTGCGCTCTGCCTGCCGGAATGATGGTAGATAACTATACATTAAGCGGGGAAAACGCCAGTCGATAAATAGCGGTCACCGCGATCACATATAATCACTACAATGACTGCATTCTCAACTTCTGCAGATATTTTTAATGCTGCAGCTACAGCACCGCCGGAAGATACGCCGGCAAAAATACCTTCTTCAGATGCAAGTTTACGCATGGTGTTTTCAGCACTAACTTGATCAATATCAATGATTCTATCAACTCGATCTGCCTGATATATTTTCGGCAAATAAGCTTTTGGCCAACGCCTAATGCCCGGTATTTTTGAATCACCTTCAGGCTGTACGCCTATAATCTGAATGTCAGAATTTTGTTCTTTAAGAAATTGTGAAGTACCCATAATAGTACCTGTTGTGCCCATGGCGCTGACAAAATGCGTAACAGTACCGAATGTGTCATGCCAGATTTCAGGGCCAGTGCTTTCATAATGAGCAAGAGGATTGTCAGGATTAGCAAACTGATCAAGGATTAGGCCTTTGCCTGCGGCTTCCATATCTCTGGCCAAATCGATGGCAGCTTCCATACTGCCGGCCGCAGGGGTCAGAATAATGTCTGCGCCGTAAGCTTTCATTGAGGCTTTGCGCTCATCGCTCATATTGTCCGGCATGATCAAGGTTATTTTATAACCTTTAATAGCCGCAACCATCGCTAGAGCAATGCCCGTATTACCACTGGTTGCTTCAATTAGGCGGTCGCCAGGTTTAATGTCACCTCTGGCTTCTGCGCGAGTAATCATACTAAGAGCAGGTAAGTCTTTAACAGAGCCTGCCGGATTATTGCCCTCTAGTTTAGCGAGAATAGTATTGCTAGTATTGCCTGGTAAGCGTTGCAATCTAGCTAAAGGCGCATTGCGAACAAAAGATTCAATTGTTGGAAAAATCATTGCGTTATTAAGAACGAAGTGAAGAACTGTTACATGAAAATAAAAAACAGAGCTGTGATTACCACAGACCAGTACTCATCGTTATACACAAGTGCGTGTAAACCGCCATACCTGCTGGGAAGCCGGTATGGCGGTGCCATGGATCATAATTTTAATACATCCGTGTTGCCTAGATTCCGACAGTCCATGCCGGAATGACCTGCTTTGAAATATTTTTGTATAACGATAAGAGTAATCGTTATTATTTTTTGAGGGCGCTAGAGCTTTCTTCGCTTTCGTGCTGTATCTGCATGCCTTCTTGAATCATACGATTGCCTTCGTCAATTTTATTTTGCCCTTCACGCGTTAAGGTAGTGCCTCGATCAATCAACTCCTTACCTTTTTTCCATCGGTCACCCAAAGTTGCTAAACGTTGACTTTCGCTAATCATTTGTTCGCCAGAAAGTACAGGGGCAGAGGCTTGCATGGTAGCTTCACTTTCGTTTTGTATTTGTTTGCCTTCTTGAATCATGCGATTACTTTCATCGATTTTATTTTTTCCATCGCGAACTAAAGTAGTCCCACGATCAACTAAATCTTTACCTTTTTTCCAACGATCACCTAAGCTTGCTAAACGTTGACTTTCGTTAATCATTTGTTCGCCAGAAAGTATCGGGGCTTGAACAGCAACGGGTGCTGGTACTGGCTCAGAAGCACAGCCACTTAATATTAATGCAAGACTAGCAAGGCTTAGCGTTGGATGAATAATGATTTTATTTTTCATGATCAATGACTCTTAATGGTATGGATTAATGATGGAACTGTTTATATATTAAGCGGATTCTGAGTGATAAGCTTCTTTATCGATATAGATATCAACAGGATTTTTCGGAATTATAGCAGCAACTGGCAGATCTTCACCTAAACGCCAACTTTTAACAGCATCTTGTTTGTTCTTGCCCGTAATCAGAAAAATAAGTTGCTGAGTGTTGCTTAAGCCTAACGCGCTAATAGATACTCGTTCAGGCGGTGGCTTAGGCGAATTATAAACAGCATGAGCCAGTTCATCGGTGTTATGTTGATGGCCAGGAAACAAGCTAGCCGTATGGCCGTCTTCGCCCATACCTAGCAACACCATATCAAATGGCAATGCCTTGGTAATAACTTGTTGATAGTGTTGTGCTCCTACCTCTGGCCCCAGTTCGGCAGGAATAGTAAATATTTGTTCGTTAGGTATAGCGACTTTTGAAAGAAAAGCCGTTTCTGCCATGAGACTATTGCGTTCAGCATGGGCGATAGGCAAGCAACGCTCATCACCATAATAGATGAACCAATGCGCCCAATCGGCATTAGCTTTTGCTAATAAATGATAGACCTTTTCTGGCGTACTACCGCCGGCTAAGACTAACTTAAAATGACCATGATTAGCAATAGCCTGATCTGCGGCATCAATGATTTGTTGATAGGCAGCAAGTGCTACTTGATCAGCAGTTTCTAGGATGTGCCAACGGCTGGTTTGTTGCATTTATTTACACTCCGGTGTTAACGAACTGCGCCAGAAATGGGCGCTTTTTTCAAATAAGCGACTGTCTTCAGGCCCCCAAGAGCCCGCAGGATAAGTTGAAATAAAGTCTCGTTCTATCGCCCAAGTTTGTAAAATTGGGTCGACTATGCGCCATGCATATTCCACCTCATCAAAACGTAAAAATAAAGAGCGATCCCCTTTTAAGACATCGAGTAATAAGTCTTCATAGGCATCAATAGCTTTTTCATCTTGGTTACGAAAACTAGCATCTAGGCTAGTAGTACGTGTTTTCATTTCTAAACCAGGTTCTTTGACGGTCATTTCTATGCGTATACATTCTTCAGGTTGTATACCCAGTAATATCCAATTCTGATTCATACATTGCACTTGGGTATCACGGAAGAATTGTAAGGGTGGATGGCGAAAACAAATCGAAATCGTTGATTGTGCTTTTGCCATGCGTTTTCCGGTACGCATATACATAGGAACACCGCGCCAACGCCAGTTGTCGATGTATAGCTTCATAGAGGCGTAAGTTTCGGTCACGCTATTGGCCGGAATATTGTCTTCTTGCAAATAACCGTTAACCTTTTCTTCTTTAACATGACCTGGAGCATATTGAGCTCGAAAAGCATAACTATGGACGGCTTCTTTAGGGATAGGGCGGATAGATTTTAATACTTTAACTTTTTCATCACGTAAAGATTCCGCTTCCATTGAAGCGGGTGGTTCCATGGTGACTAATGTTAGCAACTGTAGAAGATGGCTCTGTAACATGTCACGCATAGCGCCTGCGCCATTATAATAATCACCTCGACTATCTATACCAATTTCTTCTGAATGAGTGATTTGTATATGGTCAATGTAATTACGATTCCATAAGGGCTCAAGCATGACATTAGCAAACCTAAACACTAATACATTTTGTACCATACCTTTACCTAAGTAATGATCAATACGGTAAATCTGCTCTTCGGTTAAATAATGGCTGATGCGTTTTTGCAAAGCTTGCGCACTGTCTAAATCATAACCAAAAGGTTTTTCAATAATAACCCGTCGCCAACCGAGGTCTTCATTAAAAAGTTGGTTATTACTTAACATTTCCATCACTGATCCGAAGTCAGCGGGGCTAATAGATAAATAGAAGGCAATATTATGGGGAAAATTGGTCTTATCGTTAAGCATAGTGGCGAGTTCGCTATAGCACTTTGGCTCAGAGATATCCGCTTGGTGATAGACTAGGCGAGCACAAAAGCGCTTAAATATGCTTTCATCAAAATCATCTTTAGTTTTTGCCATAACCATTTCACGAACTTCACTCAGCCATTTGTCCTGATCCCAAGGTCTTCGACCTATTGCAACAATACGGGTGCCGTCAGGTAAGCGATTAGCAACATCAAGATGGTATAAAGCAGGCATTAATTTAATTCGGGACAAATTGCCGGTTGCGCCAAATATAACGTAAGTACAGGGATCAAGATTCATAAACTAAGACTCGGTTAAATAATTAGCAGTGTGTTTTTAAACAGTGTAAGTAGACGATGCAGTCTTGCCACCATGCCCGGTCCAGTCGGTATGGAAAAATTCACCTCTTGGTTTATCGGTACGCTCGTATGTGTGAGCACCAAAGTAATCTCGTTGGGCTTGTAACAAATTAGCGGGAAGTTTTTCAGTGCGATAACCATCGAAATAGGCTAAGGCTGAAGAAAATGCAGGTGTAGGTATGCCTAGTTCTATGCCTAAAATAACAGCTTTACGCCAGCCAGCATCAGCTTGCTTCATGGCCTTAACAAAGAAATCTGCTAACAATAAATTTTCTAGGTCAGGGTTTGCCGTATAGGCTTGCTTAATATCATTTAAAAATTGGCTACGAATAATACAGCCACCGCGCCACATTAAAGCGATTTCGCCATAATTAAGCGACAAGTTATATTCTTTAGAAGCTTCACGCATTAAGCGAAAACCTTGCGCATAGGAGATAATCTTAGCTGCATACAAGGCATCACGTATAGCATCAATCATCACAAGTTTGTCGCCAGAAAATGTTTGTTTAGGGCTGGCTAATAATTGCGCAGCCTTAATGCGCTCTGACTTTTGAGCAGATAAGCAACGTGCAAACACCGATTCACCAATTAAAGTTAATGGAATGCCTAAATCTAAAGCATTAATGCCGGTCCATTTACCTGTGCCTTTTTGACCGGCAGTATCTAGTATCTTATTGACTAAGGCCTGACCGTCTTCATCTTTATAGGCCAAAATATTAGCGGTAATTTCGATTAAATAAGAGCTGAGTTCACCTAGATTCCACTCTGCAAAGATGGTTTGCATCTCATCAGCGCTTAATCCTAAACCTTCAGACAATAATTGATAAGCCTCGCAGATTAATTGCATATCGCCGTATTCAATGCCGTTATGCACCATCTTGACGTAATGACCTGCGCCATTGTCGCCCACCCATTCACAGCAAGGATCGCCATTAACGTGAGCACTGATGGCTTGAAAAATAGGTTTAACGGTAGGCCAGGCCGCTTGGTTACCACCCGGCATGATTGAGGGCCCATGGCGCGCGCCTTCTTCGCCACCGGAAACACCTGTGCCGATATAGTTAATGTTTTGTGCGGCCAATGCCGCAGTGCGTCGATTAGTATCGGTAAATAGAGAGTTGCCACCATCAACAATAATATCGCCTGCCGCCAACAACGGAACTAACTTATCGATATATTGATCAACCACGTCACCGGCTTTAACCATTAGCATGATAATGCGGGGTGTTTCTAGGCTATCGATGAGTTCTTCTAGTGAATGCGTGCCGACTACCAAGGTATCTTTAGCAGGACCTTCTAAAAACTCATCAGTAGTACTATTGGTGCGATTATAGACTGCGACTTTAAAACGGTGATCGTTCATATTCAGAACTAAATTTTGCCCCATTACTGCCAGACCGATTAAACCGATATTTGCTTTCATAATTGCCTCTGTGTGATTTTAGTCAAAGGAAATATTAGCATATTTTAACGGTGTCTTATCTATAGGATTAAGCCTCAGTTTAAACGTTGTGATAATACTACTGCTGTTTTCCTGTGCTAGCCATTGCAACTTCTATAATTTGTCCGAAACTAATGCCTGCATCATTACTAGGAATTCGTTCAGGTACAAAGACTTTAAAGCCTGCTTGTTGTAATAATGTCATAGCAAGTTCAGTTAAACATTTATTTT
>CAIVGC010000194.1 GCA_903905335.1 uncultured Methylococcaceae bacterium | reverse complement strand
CGATTTTTGAAAGCCCTTGTTTATATATATTGGCTACCAAAACTTGAGTGCGTGCGTTTTGAGGAAGGCGAGCTAAAAGGGCTGTGTCGGTAACTGTATGGAAATCGTTAATTGCACGGCCACCTGAAATAAGAGCACTTGAATCTTGAGGGCCTTCGATGATAACGGGGAATTCAACACTACCACTAGCTTCTTTATCGATAACAAGGGTTTCCTCTGGGCGATAAGTGCCTGTGGCTAAGTGTATTTTAATGCTTTCTTTAGGGTTGCCCTCTTGATCTCGTAAAGCTGGATTTTTTAAAATGGCAAGGGCTTGAGTTAAGGTAACGGAAGCTTGTGGATTTAGTTGTATGTCTTCTAATGACGTTTGTGGGTTTGCATCTGGTGACACATAGATAATGATTTGTGCGCTAGCATTCTGGACACAAATTAAACTTGCCAATAAGCTTGCGGCAAAAACAAAATTCCATCGTTTTGCTTTTAAAGTTTTTTCTAAAAGTTGGGTTACGCTATCGCTAACCCAACCTACATTAGATTTTTTTAACTTATGGGTCGCTAAGCGATGGATGGCTTGTGAGGTCACTTTGTTTATGGTCTTTTAATGTTGTTTGGTTAGTGTGGCTTTTTTAGTCGTTATTTAATTAATCGTCATCCCAGTAGGGAATGCTGGGGTTTAGTTGCTATGGGGGGGGCAATGTTAAATTTCTGTAATACCTTTTTGTCGATTCATACGTCCCTGTGGTCTGGATCCCGGCAGTCCATGCCGGGATGACGGTTTTTTTGTGGTTTTTTAGTTTGTTTGGGTTTGTGATTTTTTAAATCAAAAACTTAATTTTAAAGTTCAATCTCAGTTTAAAACGTTTGCCCTTATCTGAGTAACCGTCATCCCAGCAGGGATTGCTGGGATCCAGTTGCCATTGATGGCAATGCTTAAGTTACCAATAACCGATTCGTATTTCTTTGTTATGTCGGTCTATACATCCTTGTGGTCTGGATCCCGGCAGTCCATGCCGGGATGACGATCTTTTCGTGGTTTCTTACGTTGTTTTAGTTTGTGTTTTTTAAAATCAAAAGCCGTAAGTTAAAGTGAAAGCCCTAATTTAATGCACAATCCTTAACCTTCAGCCCAACAACCGTCATCTCGGCAGGGATGGCAAATGGGATGGAGTCACGCCATAGGCACAGAATATTCATAAAGTGTTTCCGGTGCAATGTCGATATCACCCGGCCAAGTTACTGTGCCATAATCAACATGAGCCAATCCGAAAAACCCCGGGTTTTCCAAACGACGAAAAACCGGATAATGTAAATAAGGACGCATATCAAAACAACGTCGCTCACCTCCATTAAATGTCAGAAGCAAGCCAAAATCAGCAATAGTTTCAACGGCATTAACTACAATCATCGAAAATCTCCTCAACGCAAAGGATCAATTGAAAATACAGGTTGCCCACTTACAGCTAATGACCAATCTGCCATTAACTCATCTTCATGGATAGCTATCCATGCTTGTACCATACGTAATTTTTTAGAGGGAATATCACCCTCTAACAGATTACCATCTGGAATAGATATTACAGCCTGCATTCCTTGATATTCGACATGAAGATGAGGTAAATGATGTTGCTGAATATCCATAAACAGCATCCGGACAATGATTCCGTAAAACATACTAATGGTCGGCATAATGAATCTCTGATAAGTTGTTTTGTAAAATTATAGCTCAGATCAGCGATAACCTATAAGTGGCTTTTGTCGGTTATCCACTTAATACGCGACAAACCCGATAGCATGTAATCCCTATGGCGACAATAGCCCAGAGTATTGCGCGGCATCTTTAGCTTACATTAACAAATAGCCGCAACCACACTCGGCATCCACAAAGTCATTACCATGATAGGATGACGGATTTTGTGTGGTTTCTTAGTTTGTTTGG
>CAIVGC010000193.1 GCA_903905335.1 uncultured Methylococcaceae bacterium | reverse complement strand
TCGATCATTAATATAGAAGGTTACAGCGTAAAGTTTATCATGGCTGTGACTATGGATTTCATCTTGATTATTTAAACTGTAATGGCTAATACACCGATTTTTTCTCCCAAGATTCCTACTTCAAAAGAGGCTGCCGTTCTATGGACAGGTTTAGCGGGATGTAGCGACTCTTTGGTTTTGGCTAATGCCATTAAAAATGAAGACCGATTGTTTGTTATTGTGACCCCCGATAATCAAACTGCATTGCGACTGGAGCATGAACTAGCGTTCTTCTTAAAGGGTGAGCATGCCATTTTACATTTTCCTGATTGGGAAACACTGCCTTACGATGTGTTTTCGCCTTTGCCGGAAATTATTTCAGAGCGATTAAAAACATTGGCCTTATTGCCGCAGGTAAAGCGGGGAGCTTTGGTGGTTTCGGTGACAACCTTAATGCACAGGCTTGCACCCAGAGAGCATGTTTTAGCAAATAGTTTTGCCATTAATGTCGGCGATGATTTTAACTTAGAGCTCAATCGAATCAAGTTAGAAAGTGTCGGTTATCAGTGCGTGTCGCAAGTTTATCAGCATGCCGAATTTGCGGTAAGAGGTGCTATTGTTGATTTATTCCCTATGGGTAGTAAGGTTCCCTTTCGTATAGAGTTGTTTGATGAAGAAATTGAATCTATTCGTACTTTTGATCCAGAAACTCAGCGTTCCTTAGAAAAGATTGACTCGATACAATTATTCCCAGCGCGCGAATTTCCGCTGACGGATGAATCTATCAAGCTTTTTCGCCAAGCCTTTCGTAGCTATTTCCCTGAAGTCTCACCTAAAAATACCTTGTATGTTGATGTCAGTAAAGGCATTACGCCTAGCGGTATAGAATATTATTTGCCATTATTTGTAGAGCAAACAGCGACCTTATTTGATTATTTGCCTCCTACAGCCATTGTCGTGTCGCCAGCCAACTTTAATAACACTGCCGTCGCTTTTTACGCTGAAGCTGAAGAGCGTTATTTACAGCGCAAATATGATGTCAACAGACCGCTACTAAAGCCCGAGGATTTGTTTTTATCGGCTGACGAATTAACCTTAAGTATGCGTTTATTTGCTCAGATTAGCCTAGATAACTCAGAAATTATCCCAGCATTGGGCGATGTTAAGGTAAGCGCAGCAGCAAGTAGTTTAAGCGTTAACTTTGCCTGCCATGTACCGTCAGAATTGATTATCGATGGCAAACTCCCAGAGCCTGCTCAAGCTTTACAGCAGTTTATAGCTGGTTTTGAGGGCAAAGTATTGTTTGTTGCCGAATCGCCAGGTCGTAGAGAAGCGCTGATTGATAAGCTTAGGTCTTATAAGATCAGCGTAAAACAAGTCGAAAGTTGGCCAGCCTTTTTAAAGTCTGAAGTGTCACCGTGCATTTTGGTTGCGCCTATGGCCTTGGGTTTATGGCTGAGCAATCCGGCCATCGCTATTATTACTGAAAGTCAGTTGTCTGGAGAAAAAGTTCAACAACGACGAAGACGCAGACAATCTGCCGCCCGTGAACTAGAAAATATTGTTAATAATCTTAACGAGTTGTCCATAGGTTCGCCGGTCGTGCATCAAGAACATGGCGTAGGTCGTTATTTAGGCTTACAAACCTT
>CAIVGC010000192.1 GCA_903905335.1 uncultured Methylococcaceae bacterium | reverse complement strand
TTCAGTTCAGGAAAGGCAACCCGCAAATCCTTAGCCAGTTGGTCAATAACTTTACTGCCCCAGCCTTGTTGCTGTTGACGTTGCAAAATATCATTGCCGATCTGCCAATAGAGTTTGAGCAATTCCTGATTAACGGCCAATACCGCCCGTTGCTGAGCTACCTGAATTTGAGCTTTAAGATCACCTAGCCAAAGTTGATAACCGACCGGTTGTAAATCACTCATATTTTAACCTCGCCATCTGAGTTTTTATAACCACTTCCGATACCTCAGGGTCAGCCCCCTTTCTTTCGGTGACTTAACATCTAAATTATCATGAATAAGAGAGCCCCATATTGCGTCCATTGCTTGCATCTTTGCCACAAGACTCATTTTAGTTATTTCAAGGGTATTCATAGTATTTCCTCTTCTGGAATAATAACTTACGAAAGTTTAACACAGTCATTCATGGCCATTCCAATTGCTGCGTTAAAATAATGTCCACGAAAATTGATGCGGGTGTTATTTGTACTTTTGTGTCTTTCGTGGACATTAGCTTTTGTTTTTTAGTGGCTGGGCATGACCTGTACCTGACCGTTCATTAGCATCGTGTTCGAATCTAATTTCTCGATTCCGATTTACTTCATCGAGGCTACTTGCTTTTTCGTTCACCGATTAGGGTCAAAAAAAGTCCTCGTTGTGCGGAACGCTCATCATTTCTATTTTGTGCCCAAAGAGTTATTAGTACTGCAGAAATTGGGCCGACTAATACCGCCACAATCATCACAATGTCAGTAATTTTCACAGTCCAATCAAAAACCATCTAAGTTCCTTATATTTTTCAAGTCGGTTGTTTTCAATTTATTTTAAACGCATTCAATTGGATGAAATAAAAAGAAAGAGGTCAGCCACCTTTCTTTTTTCAATTGATTTATTGAATCCACATTTACAGTACGCATTATGAAGAGTTGCCATAGCTATCCTTTTTAGTTATAAACAAAGTTTTCAACATCAAGAAAAGCAATCTTATTGTATTTCTTTAGCAGCTGGTTAATATCATCTTGCTCAACAATTGATACATTATTAAGCGTTGCTTGCTCTTTAGCTTTAGCATTGAAGCGCTGGTTAGTAAGGCAAACTAAATCAAACGCCACACCAGGATGCCTTAATTCATAAGATGCCTTACCAGTGACTACATCTTTTATTGCATCCCAACTTATATCTCTACTGTCAGAGACGGAACTTTTACATTGGATGAGTACACCTTTATTGCCGTCGCTATTAAGTGCGACCACATCAACCCCATCATCACCCGAATCAGGTGTACGATATACAACAGAATAACCCTGTGCTTGCCAAAGGGCTGCAGTCAATCCTTCTAAATATTTAGGTGAAATTGTTAAAACATAATCTAAGTCAATTACTGGATTAATAACACCTCCATTACCCAGAGGAGTCATTCGAGTAATGTCGAAATCTGATGCACTAATATCACCAGAACCATTCAACATTTCTCTAGAAATTTCACGCTTCCACTCAAGCAATTGGTGTAATTTAACATCAAATGTAGTGAACTCGGTTGATGTGATGACAGGGTAATAAACATAAACTTCCTTTTCCTGACCTATACGATAAGCTCTATCTGTTGCTTGATCTTCCTTTGCAGGATTCCATGTCCTCGTGTAATGAATTACATGGTTAGCGGCTTGAATATTTACACCATAACCAACAGCAATAGGTGACAAAATAATAACCCCAAAACCTGGTTTATCTTGAAAAGAACGAATTCTTTTCTGTCTACTGTTCTGATGACTTGCAGATGCTTCTGTATCACCATTAATAACATCGGGAATAACTCCAAACGCTTCATTAATGTAGTGTTTTAGTAGGCGTTGTACTCCCCTAAATTCACAAAAAACGATAACCTTCTCATGATGTTCTTTGATGCGTGTTAACTCATCAATTAGCCAATGTAATTTAGGCGCACGTTTCCGGTAAGACGCAAGGGATTCGAGTGTTGATGCTTCTGTACCTATGTTGCGTGGATCAGTACAAATAACTCTTAGATATTGAAGCAAGCCGAGGTGATTCTTAAACGGACTTCTGTTTCCAGGTACATTGCGTTCATTAAATAGTGTCACTGCCTGGCTATAGATACTAACTTGGTATAACGAAATAGGCAGTTTTTGGCATTCTTCCACAATAATTTTTGCTTTTAAATTAGCAACTTCAGCTTTAGTTCTTCTTTTTAGTAGTGGCTCTATCTTCTTTTTAAGTTCTACTATGCGGCTTTTTTCTTCATCTGTTTTAGCCTCGATAGGTTTTCTATAAGTACGACCAAATTCATTGAGACCACCCAAATAACCAGGCTGTACAAAATCAAATAAACACCATAAATCAATTAACGAATTTTCGACAGGTGTACCCGTGCAGGCTATTTTAAATTGAACATTTTGCTTCTTAGCTGCTGTGGTCACTAACGCATTAGGATTTTTAATTTTTTGCGCTTCATCGCAAATCATTACAGACCAAGTTTCGGCGGCAAATGAAAACTCAAGATCACGCAATGTTTCATAGGTAGTTAAAACAATATTTGCCGAACCAACCCAGCCAGGCTTCAAAAACTTGACCAAACCCTTTTCAATGAGTTGGCTATCAATTGACGCTCTTGGTAATCGTAATGCACGCAAATACTCACCATATACGATAGCAACAGTGAAAGAGTCTTTAGCAAAGAAATTATTAATTTCCTCTTGCCAGTTTTCAAGTAATGATACTGGCGCAACAATTAAAGCCGGTGATAAAGTTGTGTCTTGCTCGAATGCCCAAGCTAATAATGTTAATAGCTGTAGTGTTTTACCAAGCCCCATATCATCTGCTAATACACAACCTCTACAGTCTGTGGGGGAGTGTTTGAATAAATGCTGTAACCATGCAACCCCTTCTTTTTGATGAGGCATGAGTTTTACAGTATGTTTTAGTGTGCGAGGAATAATTGGTGTTTTAGAATAATTACTCAATAACTCATGTGTTATCTCTTGATAATCAATCCCTTGAATATTAGCTTTAATAACAAGTGTCTCACCTTTAACTTTAGGCGGTTGTTTAGATGTTCCAACATCTGGCGGTTCTTTAGGTGGGTTTTTACGAAAAGCATTGAATGAATGCAAAAGATTTTTCGCTTCATTAATTGGTATCGGGCGTGGAAAAGTAGGCACTGTAATTTCATTCGCCCCTTCCTGCTCCGCTTGAATGAGCTTTTCCGTGATTAAGTTTTCAAGTTCAGGTGTTAGGGGGACTGCAATAGGCTCATCATCTTCGCTGGGCGACCAAACTATTATAGGAATGAGATTTTCAGGAAACCAGCCTTCGCCAGAATCTTTTTTTGCAATATAGGGTGAGAAAAAAAGCTTTGTCGGTCCTAAGTAGTCAACTCTTGTTGAATAATTAGATAGATCGTAAATCTGTGCATATGTGATTTGAACAAAGCCCTCTTTTCTAAGGGCTAAAGCTCTGCTTAAAATATCAAGTTCTTGCGATGTATTTCCAAACAGTTCAAATTCATAGTCTTTCCATGCGCTGATTTGAAATCCTTTATTAAGACGCTGAGTAGTTGTTTCAATAAATCGCTCTAACTCATCATCATTGAACAATTTTATACTGGAATGCTGAATTCCATTCTTTACGACACCTGTGCTTTCAATCAGCAAACCAACGGCAATAGGATTACCCAAAGGATCTTTTTCAACATGCGCTGTAAAACGATCAAAGGTCAAATTGGCATCGATACGGGCCTGCTCAAATTGCTCGACATCGATTGTTGCACTTGCGTCTTCACCTAGAGCGGCAAAGGGATTTACAACAAACGCCTCAGCTCTAACACCTGCAACTCTTCGTGCAGGCATCTTTTTTATTTGTGATAATACTGCTTTTACTGCAGGCGTAATGATGACTTGAACAATACCCTCAGCTGTTGATATATCATATCGAGGAGGGATACTATTGCCACTGTCAAATTGTTTAAGCCATCCTTCTGGGCAGCCACCAAATGAAGGAATAACTTCGACAACTTTAGTCCCTGAAACATCAACTCTATTTAAATCTATGAGTAATTTTTCAGGTGTTAGAACTACTGAACGAAATAAAAAGTCACTAAGTTGAGATTTAGCAGCAATGGCTGTTTGACGTATTTGCCCCCAAACCTTTCGATTACTTATATCATTGCGTTCATCTTCTGGTCTCTCCCACAATTCATTGACAGCCAAAACAACTTTCCATGAAGACTCA
>CAIVGC010000191.1 GCA_903905335.1 uncultured Methylococcaceae bacterium | reverse complement strand
CTCCAGCTGCAGGCCAAGATGACGAATCAGCAGTTAAAACGATGACTAGCGTTTATCGTGGTGGTTTAGATAATCTTAAAAAAATATCAGAATAAGTTTAAATGACTAGAAAAGGCGCTTTATGAACTGACCCCCAAATGTTGGACATTAATTTGGGTTTAAACTTAAGGACTGATTTCTGTACTCTACAGGACTCAGTCCTTTCAATTTTGTCTTAATCCTTTCGTGATTGTAATACCAAATATAATCATTAAGCTCCTTGATAAAGGAAGCAACATCGCTAAATTTCTGCGTGTAGTAAAACTCTGTTTTCAATATCCCAAAGAAGTTTTCAATCACAGCATTATCTAAACAATTGCCTTTTCTGGACATGCTTTGACTTAAGCCTCGCTCCTTTAATGAATATTGATAGCACGCCATCTGATACTGCCAGCCTTGATCTGAGTGGATCATTGGCTTCTCATGCGGCTTAAGCACACCAATAGCTTGACGAAGCATGCTCCCAACCAATGCGTACTGAGGTCTTTCAGAGACCTCGTAGGAAACAATCTCTCCGTTATACAAATCCAGAATGGGAGAGAGGTACACTTTATCACCCTTGATATTAAACTCGGTTACATCGGTGACCCACTTCTCATTAGGTGCAGACGCCTGGAACTGGCGCGCTAACTGGTTAGGTGCAACTGGACCTATATGTCCTTTGTAGGACTTGTACTTTTTCGGTCTCACAATAGACTTTAGCTTCAATTGATGCATGAGCTTTTGTACAGTCTTGTGATTAAGCCATACCCCCAAACGCTTAAGAGCGAGGCCAATGCGCCGATAGCCATAGCGACCTTTATGGTGGTGGTAGATTGTTTGTATTAGCTGCTTCTCACTAGAGTAACGGTCTGTCTGAGGGGTATCGTGATAGTAATAAGTACTTCTAGATAGTCCAGACAAGCGCAATAAACGTGATAGGTCATGCGTAGTCCTCAATTCAGCAATTAATGTGGCTTGCTCTTTTCTGCCAATTTCTTGTCCTGAATTAAGGCTTGTAACTTTTTTAGGTAATCACGCTCCGCACGAAGATTTAAAACTTCTTCTAACAATTCTTCTTGCGTCATCTCTTGTGCCGGCTGATCAACTTTAGGTTTGGGTTTTGTCATCTTAGTTCGTCTACGCAGTGATCGGTTAAGTGCTGCTTCTCCACCCATATTATAAAGTTTTTGCCATTGTGCAACCGACGTATGTGCAGCGACACCGAAGAAAGCGGCTGCGCGCATGACAGGCATCTGTTGCTCTTTCATATGCTGTAGAACAGTGAGCTTAAATTTTACAGAATAAATTGGAGAGCGTTTCTCAAAGCAAGCTACACCATGGTATTGGTATCCATAAATCCAATACCTCAACAGGCCTCGCGGGACATCATACTTCTTAGATAAGGCTTTATAGCCTAGTTTGAGTAACTCATGATCTTGAGCGACTTGTAGCTTAAATTCTTTTGTGTATTTAGACATGAAAACTGCACCTTAATAAGTTGGATAAAGTGTCCAACTTTTGGGGTGCAGTTCAGAAGGTGTCTATTTGAATTTAACTCACAGGGCTATCAACTACCACAACTGACACATAATCCTTTTTTAGCGTCATAGCCTTTAATTGATTCGATACCCTTAACGTTTGTCATTATTGTGCCATCAAGCGTCGCTTCATTAAGGTCAGCTCCAGTAATATCCGCGCCGGTTAAATCCGCTTTACTAAAGTCAGCTCTAAATAGATTGGTATTACGTAAGTTAGCACCTCTTAAATCTGCGAAGGGTAAGTTAGAACGGTTAATATCGGCTCCCTCGAAATTTGTATTAGCAAATCGACCACCCACAGCATCAAAACGCATAGCCCCCATAGGCTGATTGCCAATATCTAACCCGAATCGACCTTTGCTAATATTTGCATTACTCATATCAACATTGCCGAGCGTACCAATCATGCGAGCATTGGATAGATTAGCGTCCTTGAAGTTAGTTTTATCAAAAATAGCTTGAAAGATTGTGGCATTTTTAAGGTTAGCACCACTCAAGTCTGTACCCTCAAGGCGAGCTAGATTGAGATATGCGCCTTCGAGGTTAGCACCACTTAGATTAGCGCCACGAAGATAAGCCCCGAAGAAGCTCGTATTGACCATCTTACAATGGTGTAAATCCATACCATCAAACTGTAGGTAACCCGCGTCTTTATTGGATAAGTCGCATGTATTACTCTTTATTTGCGCTAAAGCATCAGCTTGGGTGATTTTTACACGCCCATCAGCATCAGTTGT
>CAIVGC010000190.1 GCA_903905335.1 uncultured Methylococcaceae bacterium | reverse complement strand
CTTCTAAGCACAGACAAAGGACGAAAGGCGAAGGGTTAAGTCTAGTACCTGTCACGCCTTAAGTTGCTAGCCTCCTAGGCTTAGTCTTTCGCCCTGAGCCTTTCGTCTGCGCTGAAGCTGTCCCGCTTTAAGTTGGTAGCCATAATCAGGAAATAACTTAAGTTTTTTATATCTAATCCAAGTAATAATAAAATGAATCTAATTACTGTTGTATTAATAACCCTGCTTTTTTTATCGCCTTGTTATGCGACTAATACACATCAAGAAAGCTTACAAGCCTACCGTATCAATATTGATAAACTGGATGCTCGCTTGATTAAGTTATTGGGAGAGCGAATGAAAGTCGTCGATGCCATTGGTCACTATAAAGCCAGTCATAATATCCCTGCCCTGCAACCCAAAAGATTTGAAGAAATCCTTAATAAGAATATTCAACTCGGTAAAAATGAACAACTTTCTGAACCCTTCATCAGAGCCATTATGAATGCTATTCATGAAGAAAGTTTAAGCAAAGAAACCATTTTACAAATAAAATAACTTTATCCGATGGTAGGACCTTAAAATGGCATAAGAATTCAGGAACTTTGAAGATGATTGATTCAAATAATTAATTTACATTGACCTGAGCATCTACCCCTTTAAAACTCTTATGGAACCTTCAATCTTATTTCATGCAATGACTTATGCACCGCTTAATACTTAATTGACTCAACACACCAAAGCTACTTTATGAACTATAGATTTATTATCACCTGCTTAACATTATTATCTCTGGGCTACAGCGAACTTATAATCGCAGAGCAAGCAACACCTATCCTAACCGATGCTACCAATAGCAACATTGAAACCACATCAAAGGATACGGAACTATTAAATACCCTCGCCAAACTGGAAAAAGACAGTTGGGAAGCTATAAAAAAGCGCGACACTGCCTTCTTTAGTAGCTATATGGCGCCCGAATTTAAGGCTATTTTGGTTGATGGAAGTACGGCTAATCGAGCCGATTTCATTCGCAACTTTGATGATTTTCAACTAACCCATTTCACCATGGGAAAAGTCACTCTGCTTAGAATTAGTAGTGATGTCGTCATGATTCTGTACAAAATAAATTACGAAGGTTTACAGCAAGGCAAGAAAATAAATGAATCAAATATTGAATCCACCTCAGTATATGTCCTGAGAAATGAAAAATGGCTGGAATTCTTTTATCAAGAAACACAGGGCCCCAAGCTTTAAGTAACTGTCTGTAAATAGAACATTTGGTGAAGTTGCGCTATTTAATCGGGCAATCATTTAAACCTTGCCAGACGTTGCAATAGTAGAAATCGCTCTACCTAGCCTTTCTTGAAAAGATTGCTTATTTTCTACAAAAGATATCACTACACTCTATGTTCAATCTAAGATAGCCGTGTACACTATCAAATAAAAACCGAATTTTGCTCACTCTCAATATAAAATAAACCATGTTTAATTCTTCAAGCAAGCCTCTCCTTATGGGGATTTTAAATGTTACTCCCGATAGTTTTTCTGATGGAGGACGTTTTAACAACATTACCGCTGCATTGACCCAAGCGGAGAAAATGTTAAGCGATGGCGCTGATATTATTGATATTGGCGGTGAGTCAACTAGGCCCTATTCGCTTTCAGTATCTTCCGGTGAACAAGTTCAACGGGTCATACCCATTATTAAAGCAATACGCGCACAACTATCAACGACTGTACAAATCAGTATTGATACCCGCTTAAGCACTGTAGCTAAATTAGCTTTGTCTGAAGGCGCTAATATCATTAATGATATTAGCGCTGGGCACAATGACCCTACTATTCTAAAAGTAGCAGCCGACTATAACTGCCCCATCATACTCATGCATATAAAAGGTACGCCTCAAACTATGCAGGACAATCCGGTTTACGACGATGTCGTCACTGACGTACTTGCCAGTTTAGAGATCAGTGTAGCTCGCGCAATACAAGCCGGCATCAAGCAAAATAAAATCATACTCGACCCCGGCATAGGTTTTGGCAAAACTTATGAACATAATTTAAAACTCTTGGCGCATTTAAACCGATTTGTTCAGCTAGGCTATCCAATCATGCTAGGAGCCAGTCGAAAGAAATTTTTAAATACTATAACAGCTACAGAAAAACCCGAAGACTTGGCAATAGCCACTGCAGTAACGACTGCTCTTGCGGTAATGTCTGGCGTAAAAATAATGCGTGTCCATGATATTAAGGAAAATAGACAAGCCCTAGATGTTGCTTGGGCTATTAAACAAGCAACCATAAATGCAAAGTAAAACTCTTAAACAAAATACCTAATAACGAATGATTTTTTATTCCTATATACTTATAGTGTAAAACTACTTGAGATAGATTCACTTTATTCTATGTGTGCCCGTTTCATTTGTGAGTTGAATTCGCGAGCGTTTAACTATAGCAATCTATCAAATCTTTCATAACCCACTTAAAACCTTTTTTAAAGAGCATTTATTTTGAATACTAAACATAAACTGATCTTACTACTGTCGATTTTTGCTTTATTTATTGTTGGCTGCTCTAAAACAGAAGACGCTAATATTATAAATGTAGCGGTATCGCCCGCTTCTCCCCCCATGCTGTTTGAAGAAAATGGCAAGATTGACGGTGTCGATCTTGAAATTTTTAACGGCTACTGCCAAGCACGGAACTGCACGCTTAAAATTACGCCTTATGATTGGCAAGGCATGCTGGGCGCAGTTTCCAGCGGACAAGCTGACGTTGCTTTTTCAGGCATTTCTATTACCGATAAGCGCAAAGAAGCGATGGATTTTTCAGCGCCTTATTATGATAATGCTTGGCACTTGGTTAGTTTAAATAGCCGAAATATCAAAATTACAGATCTTGCCCAATTAAAAGATTATTCAATTGGTTACCCTCGCGGCATGGCTTATAACGATCTGATTAAAAATGAATTAGAGCCTAAGGGCTATTATTCACTCAGCAAGGTGAAACTTTATCCTTCTTATAGCGAAACAATTACTGACCTTCAAAACGGCAACCTTGATTTAGCTTTTGTTGAAGAACCCGTGTTGGCTAATTATCAAAACAAATTGAAATTGCCGCTGGCAAGCAGTTATGTTTTTACCGGTTTCGACAAATTAGGGTTTGCTTTTGCCAAAGGTTCTACTAGGCGTGATGACTTTAACAAATACCTGATTGAACTCGGCCCAGAAAAAATTAAGGCGATAATCGATAAATGGATGCAATAAGTCTAGCTCGATACAGCTTATGAGCTTTCTTGATATTGTTATAGAGCTTATTCAAGGCGTAAGCTATACCATCATGATCACGTTAACGTGCAGCTTTACTGGATTGCTCGTCGGCCTTTTCGTCGTCGGCTCGCGTCGACTTAGCTTTCCAGGACTCCGATTTTTACTTGATAGCTTTACCTACATATTTCGTGCGATACCGGTATTGGTCTTACTATTTATGGTTTATTTTGGCTTACCCATGGCTGGCCTAAAAGTTCCACCCTTGCTAGCAATGGCTCTTAGTTTGGGATTAATTGCGGGCGCCTATCTTGCCGAAGTTTTTCGCGGAGCGCTGGATTTAGTGGATGCCTCTGAAATTATCGCTGCCCAGTCGATGGGGATGAGTCGCCTACAAATCTTAATTTCCATAGAATTTCCACAGATGTTACGTTTTGCCTTTCCTGGCATGGTGAATGAATTTACTACCGTTTTAAAATATTCTCCGTTCGCCTATACCGTTGGCATACCTGAAATCACCAAGCAAGCAATGACATTAGCCGCAACTACGATGCGTGGTATCGAAATTTATTTTACAGTCGGCATTTTGTACTTTGTCATATACCGTACTTTCCTCGCTGGCATGCAATTACTTGAGCGCCACTACCGTGTACCGGGATTAGAACCTAAATGAAAACAAGCACATCCTATCAAAGGAAGAGGCATAGCGTTGATTGAGATAAATAATCTAGTCAAAGTATTCGATAAACAAACCGTACTAGCAGGCGTTAATCTGAGTCTGATAGAAGGTGAAGTAAAAGTGGTGATGGGGCCTTCCGGTTGCGGCAAATCAACTTTACTGCGCTGTTTAAACAGACTGATCGAACCAACTTCCGGCACGATCATTTTTCGTGGCGAAGACATTACCAAGTCCGAAGTTGATGTGCGCGTTCTTCGTCAAAGTATCGGCTTTGTATTTCAACAGTTCGCACTTTATCGACATCTTACGGTGTTGGATAATGTAACGCTGGCTCTGCGTAAAATACGCGGCATGAACCGTATCGAGGCCAATGAAAAAGCCATGCATGAACTGTCTCGTCTTGATATGGCTATCCATTGTAACAAGTATCCTTCGCAAATTTCGGGTGGACAAAAACAACGTGTCGCCCTTGCACGCTCTTTGGCTATGGACCCTGCCGTGGTTGTCTTTGATGAACCCACTTCCGCACTGGATCCAATCATGTCTCGCGAAGTGGCCATGCTGATTAAAAAGCTACATCACGAAAATGTAACGATTATCTGCGTGACCCATGATTTGTTACTTGGACGTCATCTATCTGAACGCGTTGCTTTCCTAGATCACGGCATCATCAAGGCAGAAGATACTTTTGAAAATCTTTGCAACAATCATTCTGATCCACAAATTCGTTCCTTCTTCGAATGTGAGGCGACACTTGCGTGAGTGAATGGACTAGCTTCATAAGCGATTTACTGGAACAAATGCCGTTAATTCTTACAGGTCTTGGTAAAACCTTACAACTAGCCAGTCTTATTAGTTTTACCGGCTTCTTAATGGGAGTTGGCGTCTTCTATCTGACTCTCAGCCAGAAAACAATTATAAGGCGATTAATTAATGGCTATATCTCATTTTTTATTGGGATGCCACTCATCGTTCTGCTCTTCCTAATGTATTATGGTTTGCCGCAATGGGGCATTAAGTTGACTCCTTTTTCAGTAGCAGTTATTGGCTTTACGCTAAATGTTGGCGCTTATAATGCCGCTTATCTGAGCTCGGCTTTTAATGGACTTGATCGTAGTGAACTTGAAGCCGCCATAGCACAAGGTTTTAGTCATCGCCAACTATTTAGCCTGATTACCTTGCCGCAAGTATTACGTTTATCCATCCCCGCTCTTACCAATCAAATCATAAACAATCTTAAAGACAGCTCAATCGCTTTCTTGATCCAGTACACTGAGTTCTTTGCCCGTGTTCAAGAATTGGCTTCTACCAACTTCCAATTCTTTAAGGCTTATTTTTTTGCAGCAATGGTTTATCTGTTTTTAGTTTCTATAGTTGTAGTATTTGCAAGAGCACTTGAAAAGAGAATAATGATTCCAGGAACATTTCGTTAATCACTTAACTGGCACATCCATACTCCTTAGCAAGGAGTCTATGATTTTTTAAGATCATTGCTAGCCCACTTAGCAATGGTCTCTGTTTTTTTAAGATCACTGCTAGCTCACTTAGCAATAGCCGCTGTTTTTTTGAGATCACTGCTAAGTCACTTAGAAATGGCCGCTGTTTTTTTGAGATCACTGCTAGCTCACTTAGCAATGGCCGCTGTTTTTTTGAGATCACTGCTAAGTCACTTAGAAATGGCCGCTGTTTTTTTGCCCCAGCATCTCGCCATTCCTACAAGCATCAATCTAAAGCGGAGACTAGAAACAACTAGAGGCAGAGCATATGCTGAAAGAAGTGGCAGTAGATTGCATGAATTCGGGCCACCAACTTAAGGCGGCACAGTTCAAATAGTCTATTGTTTCCACACGGAACTAATAGCTATCAACCAGTAACCTGTCATACCGGTCGGGAAGCAGGTATTCAGTGCCATGACATAGGTATCTACACAAGTAAAAGTCGCGTCATTCCGGCAGGGATTGCCGGAATCAAGGTCACATGGATGTGAAAAAGAAGATCTAGGTAGCTTTAAATCGTTATGCTGAGTTGTATAACCTAATATCGCCATCCATGGCTTCTGGATTCCGGCCAACCCTCGCTACGCTATTCCTGCCGGAATGACAGGCATAGCGCGTATATATAACAATGAGCGCAGAGGCTACCAACGATCAAAACTTAAAATACTGCCTTGTCCAGCCTTAAGTTGATGGCCAATTTTCGCAACCTAAGCTAGCTTTAAAAACAGCCAGTGTTAATCAACCACTGACCCAGAAAAATCCATTTCGACCTTGCCATTAACGAGCTTCAAGTTAGCATCAAACTCAGTGTCTTTAGTGGATTTAAAGCCCTTTAATAGCCCAGTTTCGCCCTCAGTAAGTAATTTTAGCGCAAGTTCTTCTGTTATAGTTTTCTGGGCAATCACTTTCCAAACCACCGCTTTACAACCATTGCGCCATTCGCTGCAACTATAGGCTTTATTGGTTTCAATGATTTTTCCGTTACATAAGGGGCAATCGGCTAATACTGAACTGTGTTGTTGCACAGGCTGATTTTGTAATTTGTTATAGCTAAGCTCTCCTGAACGCTGCAAAATAAGTTGCGCGGCAAAGCTGTCTTTATCAACTTTGAGTAAATAAGCCTTTAGGGTACGACCCATTTGTAGGAGTTGGCTGGCCATGTCGCGTGTAATAGTCACGCCATAGTGTTGTTTCGATAACACATACTGGCATCCGGCTTTCCATTGACTACAGCCATAAGCTTGCCGACCTTCAATTATCGGTTGTTGGCAGCGTGGACACGCGCCTAATTGAGTGTCGTCATAAAGTGCTTTTTCAGAGGCATCTTTTAATTGCTGGGTAAACTGAACAATCTCCGCCATAAATTGCTCAGGATCATAAGCACCCTGCTCTATTCTTTTTAGCTTAGCTTCCCATTCACCGGTCATGGCGGCTGACTTTAAACGATCATCGGCGATAATAGCTATCAAATGCCGACCTGATTCCGTAGACAAGATTAACTTTTTCTGGCGTTGAATATAGTTACGTTTAATCAGACCTTCAATAATAGAGGCGCGAGTGGCCGGCGTACCTAAGCCTTTCTCTTTTAAGGCTTCTTTAAGCTGTTCATCGTCACAGGTTTTCCCAGCAGATTCCATAATACCTAACAAACTCGCCTCATTGTAGGCTTTGGGCGCAGTGGTTTTACCTTGGGTTATATGCGGTTGATGAGGACCTGCTTCACCTACCGTAAAGACTGGCAATAACTTAATCTCGTCAGCTTTAGTAGCTTGGCTAGGTGCTGTATTTTTATATAAGACCTGCCAACCTTCGGCTTCGATGACAGTGCCTGAAGCCTTAAATTTGGTTTTCTGTACTGCGGCTAAGACCGTGGTGATCTGCTTTAAACAAGGAGGATAAAAGGCTGCGATAAATCTTAAGACGATCGCGTCATACACTTTCGCTTCATCACCCGCTAAATGACCCGGCAGCATGGTGGTTGGAATGATGGCATGGTGATCTGTAACCTTTGCATCATTAAAATAGCGTTTACTAAGGTCTAAGGCATCCAGATTTAATGGCGCTATCTGCTCACTAAAGTTATGACGCAACTTCTCCAACAAGGGTTTAATACTAGGCTTCATGTCTAGCGTTAAACACCGACTATCGGTACGGGGATAGGTGACGTGCTTTTTTTCGTATAACTGCTGGGTCAGCGTTAAGGTTTGATCGGCTGTCAATCCATAGCGTATATTTAGGTCTTTTTGTAATTCGGTTAAATCGTAGAGTAACGGTGGATGGACTGTCTCGCGTTTACCTTTAACCGAAGTTATTTCAAGCGGATGTGGTTCTATCTGCTTTAATAAACTGTCAGCCTCTGCTTGTTGCTCAAAACGTCCACCGACATATTGAAAATCAACGGCTCGATACAGCGTATATAATTCCCAGAAATCTTTAGGTACAAACTGAGCAATCTCTAAATCTTTTTGCACAATCAACGCTAGTACGGGAGTCTGTACGCGGCCTATGGTCCACAAACTACCATATTGACCAAACTTAAGCGTATACAAGCGCGTGGCATTTAAGCCGACTATCCAATCGGACTCACTACGACATTTTGCGGCACGGTAAAGACCTTCATAGGCACTACCCTCCTGTAATTGGCTAAAACCTTTTTGGATAGCTTCATCGGTTAAGGAACTAATCCATAAACGTTTAATAGGTTTTTCTAAACATTCAGCCCAAGATAAAATATAGCGAAAAATTAACTCCCCTTCCCTACCGGCATCAGTCGCACAAATGATTTCTTCGGCAGGCAAAAATAAGCGTTTAATAATATTGAGTTGTTTTTGCGCGGATTCATCACCGCGTGCTTTTAAGCCAAACGGCTCGGGTATCATGGGCAAGGCGTCTAAGGACCAACGCTTCCATTCGGGATGATACTCATCGGGTTCTTTGAGCTCAACTAAATGCCCAAAGGCCCAAGTAATTTGATAACCATTACCTTCAAAATAACCGTCGCGTTTCTGCTTAATATTAAGGCATTGGGCTATGTCTCTAGCGACTGAGGGTTTTTCGGTGATTATGACTTTCATGAAGAGTTCAATAAACAGCGGAGAGATGGGGCATTATCAACCCTACATAACTTGTCGCAGTATGCGGTTTGAAATGTCGGGCACGAAAACCCTGTGCCCGACCTACAGTATTTATCAACGTAGGTTGGGCAAAAGCGTGAGCGTTGCCCGACAATTTATAATACATCTAGATATATTGTTGAATTGCGAAAGGCAGGCGACCTACATGACTTTACTTTCAATAATAGCCAAGCGCTCTGCTTCTATGCCCAACAGAAACTCGCCTTTTAATAGACCCAGCAATTCTTTGCCCGCCATGCTATAACGCCAACCATGTAATAACAGACATTCTTCGTCATCATTAAACATCAAGACCTCTAAATCTTTACGCGTAGCGAGTATAGTAGGGTTAAGCGCATTTTCTTCAGCTCGTATGCGTACCAAGGCCGTTAAAATGTCTAAAATCGCTTCTTGTTGTTGCGTTTTTTTTGCAGGCCTATCTTTTTCATTTAAAGGTAGCGGCGGACGCTGCTTAGCTGCAGTAATTAATGAACATAGCTCTTTGCCATAACGATGCAGCGCACGCTCATTAAGACCACGTACATTGGCTAAGTCTTCAACGGTTTCGGGCTGTAATTTGGCTAAATCAAATAATATCTCATCACGTAATAGCCAACTTTTCGGTCTGTCTTCAGCTTGAGCCGTTTTCTCTCGCCATTGCGCTATGGTTTGAATGATCGATAGCTGTTTGCCCGTCAGTTTGTTTTTACCCTTAATTCTAAGCCAAGCTTTTTCAGGCTCAACCACATAATGAGCAGGATTACTCAGTTCGGCAAAATCTTGTTTTAACCAATCGACACGGCCTAATTCGGTTAGTTTTTTCAACATGATTTGATAAATCTGACACAGATAAATCACATCATCCGCCGCATATTCAATTTCTGCTTCGGTTAACGGTCGCTTACTCCAATCGGCTCGGGTGTGGGCCTTATTTAAATTAATACTTAATAAGCTAGACACCAGCATGGCATAACCAGGATTATCTTGAAAACCTAATAAAGGCGCTGCTATTTGAGTATCAAAAATGGGACCTGGTAATTTACCGGTGGCTTGATGAAAGATTTCTAAATCTTGACGGCAAGAATGAAAGACTTTGACAATAGCCGGATTTTCCAAAGCTTCATAGAGTTCACTCATATCAGACAAAGCAATAGGATCTATACAAGCCACCCATTCAGGCGTAGCAATTTGCAGTAAACAGAACTTGGGGTAATAGGTTTTTTCGCGTAAAAACTCGGTATCCAGTGCTAACCAAGATTCTTTTCTAATCTGCGCACAAAGTGTAACCAGTTGTTCAGGCGTATCAATATATTGGATGGGGGTCATAAGATTAGAAGCAGGGAGTAATATAGCTGGGCATTAAGGGAAGCATTGTTCATACATGAGTTACATGGCTAATACATCTAAACCCGCATGTTCTTCAACTAGCGTTTCTGGTATAGAGTCACCACGCAGTAAGCCTGCGAAATCAAATAACTGTCTATCCGCCAACTGTGATGGCGAAACATTTTGCAAGCTGGTAAAGATCGTTTCTAAACGTCCAGGAAACTGTTTATCCCACATGTTTAACATCACTTTCATGGCTTGTCGTTGCAAGTTAATCTGAGAGCCACATAAGTTACAAGGAATAATGGGGTAATCTCTAAATGCTGCGTAACGCTCTATATCTTTTTCACGCATATAGGCTAAAGGCCGGATGACAATATTCTTTTTATCATCACTTAATAGCTTGGGCGGCATGGCTTTAAGCTTGCCTCCATAAAAAATATTCAGAAAAAAAGTTTCTAGTATATCGTCACGATGATGACCCAAAGCAATTTTGGTAATACCATTCGCTTCTGCATAACCGTATAAAGTTCCACGCCGTAAACGCGAACAAAGCCCGCAGGTGGTATTACCTTCAGGTATTACGCGTTTAACGATGCTATAAGTATCTTTTTCAATAATATGATACGGCACGCCTAGTGATTCAAGATAAGCAGGTAACACATGCTCAGGAAAACCGGGCTGTTTTTGATCCAAATTAACGGCGATTAACTCAAATTTGATGGGGGCAGTTTTCTGTAGATTCATCAGCACGTCTAGCATAGTAAAAGAATCTTTACCGCCTGATAGACATACCATGACCTTATCGCCATTTTCGATCATGTTATAGTCGACAATAGCATCTCCGACATGATGTCTTAAACGTTTTTGTAGTTTGTTAAACTCGAATTTATCTTTTTGCTGTAGATCTGACATGGTCAGAATTATATAGAGTAATTATGCAGGGAAAGGACATTGAGGCTCTTCATTTGAAGAGCCTCAATAAGAGCGGTTTTAGCCGTTATAACGCTGAAAAACTAAAGTAGCGTTAGTGCCACCAAAACCAAAGCTATTGGACATGATGGTATTTAAAGTTACATTGTCTTGACGTTCACGAACAATCGGAATGCCCTCAGCACCAGGATCAAGCTGTGTAATGTTCGCTGAAGCACTTAAGAAGTTTTCTTCCATCATCAATAATGAATAAATGGCTTCATTAACACCAGCTGCACCTAAGGCATGACCGGTTAAAGATTTTGTAGAGCTAACCCAAGGCACTTGCCCTTCACCAAACACGGCACGTAAGGCTTCTAATTCTTTAGTGTCACCAACTGGCGTACTGGTGCCATGGGCATTGATATAATCAATAGTACCATCCACTGTAGCCATAGCTTGTTGCATACAACGTATTGCGCCTTCACCTGAAGGTTGTACCATATCATAGCCATCAGAAGTTGCACCATAGCCGGTTAATTCAGCGTATATTTTGGCACCACGGGCTTTAGCATGTTCTAGCTCTTCTATGACTAAGACACCACCGCCACCGGATATCACGAAACCATCACGAGTTTCATCATAAGGTCTGGATGCTGTAGCAGGTGCGTCATTATATTTAGACGATAAAGCACCCATGGCATCGAATAATACTGACATGCTCCAATGCTCTTCTTCACCACCACCGGCAAACACAACATCTTGCTTGCCCATCTGGATTAATTCCATGGCATGGCCAATACAATGCGCACTGGTTGCGCAAGCTGAGCTAATAGAATAGTTAACGCCTTTAATTTTGAAAGGCGTTGCCAGACAAGCGGTATTGGTACTCGACATGGTTCTAGGCACCATATAGGGACCTACTTTCTTTACGCCCTTAGTTCGCAAAATATCAGCCGCTTCAACTAAGTTTGACGTAGAAGGTCCGCCAGAACCCATGACTAAACCGGTTCTAAAATTAGATATGTCAGTTTCTGACAAACCTGAATCATCAATAGCTTGCTGCATGGCCACATAATTAAATGCGGCACCATCACCCATAAAGCGTTTTATTTTACGGTCTATAAGTGAATCTAAATCTATCTTAATAGCCCCGTGTACATGGCTACGAAAGCCCATTTCTTCGTACACACTAGCAAATGTAATTCCTGATTTTCCTTGTTTTAGGGAATCAACAACCTCATTCCGATTATTGCCTATGCTAGAAACTATACCTAAACCGGTGACTACGACTCTTTTCATTTGACTGTTAACCTCTAAAAATCTGCTGTAGAAGTAAATAAACCAACCCGTAGATCAGTCGCTTCATAAATAACTTTGCCATCGACTTCCATAGTCGCATCAGCGATGCCCATAACCAATTTACGCATTATTAAACGCTTTAAATTAATACGATAGGTTACTTTTTTTGCAGTGGGTAATACTTGCCCCGTAAACTTTACTTCGCCTACGCCTAAGGCGCGACCTTTACCAGGCCCACCCATCCAGCATAAATAAAAACCGACCAGTTGCCACATAGCATCAAGACCTAAGCAACCAGGCATCACTGGATCACCTTGAAAATGACAGGCAAAAAACCATAAATCTGGAGTAATATCTAATTCAGCGACAATCTCACCTTTACCAAAGGTGCCGCCTTCATCAGATATATAAGTGATACGATCCATCATCAGCATATTGGGTAATGGTAATTGCGCATTGCTAGGCCCGTATAACTCTCCTCTACCGGACTTTAATAATTCTTCGCGCGTAAAACTATGCTGCTTTTCCATACCTTTTGTGTACCTTTTAATTATTCTTATAAAGTAAGTGGCATATTATCTATCAGTCACTCAAAAAAATCAGCTCAATTTTTAATGCTGAGTCATATCTGTCAACAATTCATGCATTTTTAATGCCTTACCTTGTAGTCGTTGTTGGTAAATAATGGTGTATGCAAGTACCGAACTGACATATTTCCTTGTTTCTTTAAAGGGAATAGTTTCTATCCAAAGATCAGTAGGTAACGACCTATCAATCGACAACCATTTACTGACTCGGTTAGGCCCTGCGTTATATGCAGCGGTAGCCAAAGCAAAATGACCATCAAATTGATTCAATAACTGTTTGAAATAATAAGTACCATATCTAATATTAATATCAGGATTAAATAGACCACTTTCTGTTTGCCAACGTTCGTTAAGTTCGCCCGCTATCTGCCGCCCAGTTGCAGGCATAATCTGCATTAATCCCCGAGCACCAGTCGCAGACCTTGCATTCGGATCAAGCATGCTTTCTTGGCGAATTAAGCCAAAAACCAGTGCCGGCTCAAGATTCTCCTTAGTCGCATTACTTTGAATTTGACTAGAGTATTGTAGAGGAAAGCGTAAAGCTAAATCATCCCAATAATCTGCTTTAACTAAAGTAATAATAGCTATTTGATCCCATTGCCACTGCTGCGCTAATTTAGCCGCGAACTTACGTTGTTCTTTAGATAATTTATTGACAGCAAACCACCATTGCCTTTTTGCTTCAAGATCACGATTTAAGGCATTAAATTCCTGAATGACTTGAAAATCATCTTGCTCAGTTAACACCGTCAATTCATCAGTCAGCACATTAACCGGATTATCTGAAAACGCATAGGGCTTATTAACAGCATCAGCAGCCATAAACCCATAATAACTTCTGTCATTAGAAAGTGTTTGATAAATGGCTTGTCCTTGCTGCACATCACCCGTTTCAATAAAAGCTCTTGCTTGCCAATATTGCCATTGAGGCGTTTGTTTTTCTTCCGTGCTTAAACCTGCCAAAGCCTGATTAACATGCGGCCAATTTAAATCAAATAGCGCCGATCTAATTTTCCACTCCCTAACATCTGAATCTGGCTCAGAAACATTATTTAAATGAACATAAGCCCTATCATCTCTAGCATGAGCCAAGGCAAGACCCAAACCACGTTCAATTTGTTGAATGGTTTTGGTATTGAAATTAGCTTGTGATTTTTTACTATCCCAGACCATTACTGCCGCATCTAAATCTGACTGGGCCAATTTTTCAAGGCCATAGGCAAAGATATGTGCCTTTAAATCACTATCAAGCTGAAACTGATAGCTTTGGATTATTTTTGGTTTTTTATGTATTTGTAGCCACAAATCAGCTGTCTTTTGGCTTGGATCGTCAAGTAGATACTGCAAGGAAGTCATCAAGAATTTATTGTTATTCTTTAGGGCTAATTCAAAGCGCTGCCAAATTAATTCTGGCGTTAATAAGGGCGAAAATAGCAACAACGACATTAAGTCATTACATTCCTTAGGCAAATCAGCTCCAGTAAGCCATAAACGCATAGCATCAGCCAAGGGTTGCTGTTGATGACCCAAGCTATAGTTTGCCCAATAAAATTGACACTCTTGGGCAACAGTATCTGGAGTTTGATAAAATTGGACAAACTCTTCCCAACGCTGATTATCTGCCAAATAACCTAACCACTGACGTCTAAGCATGCCTGCAAAGCGCGTGTCTTTATGCTTGACTAAAAAAGCCTTAATACGATCAGTTTGTGATAAATCAGTTTTTAACCACTGATATTGTAAATAAGGATATAGGGGATAACTAACTAAGTGGGTACTTAGGCTTAAAAATTCAGACGCATTTCCTTGCACCAACATTTTCTCAGCCAATAAAAAATCTTGTCTTTGCTGATCTAGATCACTATTAGAGGCGACACTACAGAAACAAGACATGCCTAATAATAGACATACTAATTGGCGCTTAATGCTCATAAAATTTATCAGGACATGTTTATACAATAGCGATACATATTACCTCACTTAAAAAAAATTGCATCTAGCTCATCAAAACCACCCTTAAAGTAACAATTTCTAAAAACATAGCAAAAGACTCTATTAATACAGATTAATTTCACCTATGATTGAGTCGTTTTAACAAATCACTCGCTACCTAATAAGTACTATTAGCTTAAAAATTTAACTACGTCTTAAGTAATGTTTAGCCTATGAAATAAAAGACTGCGTGACAGGTCTACCTAGCATCCGTATAATTTAGCGGTTTTGCTCCGTCGCAGCTTTAATCGAAAGCCTCTACGTGTGAGCAGAACTAGGGTTTTAAAGGGAATCAATAACCCTTTTGTAATATTCTTTCAGAGGTGACCATGAGTCAAAGTATGCTACCAACCAGACAAGGTTTATATGATCCGCGCAATGAACATGACGCATGTGGCGTGGGTTTCATAGTTCATATTAAAGGCCATAAAAGCCATGCGATAGTTAGTCAAGGCCTAGAACTACTTAAAAACCTGACCCATCGCGGTGCCGTTGGCGCTGACCCTTATGCTGGCGATGGCGCAGGTATATTGATTCAAATGCCTGACACTTTTCTGCGAGCTGAATGCGCTAAACAAGACTTAATACTGCCTCTTGAAGGCAACTATGCGGTAGGCATGGTATTTTTACCAAGTGACGCATCAAATCGCGATACTTGCATAACCCTACTAACCGATATTATTAAGCAAGAGAAAGCCGTGCTACTCGGCTGGCGCGATGTACCTGTTAATAATGATGGCCTAGGTGAAACAGCCAAAGAAGTTGAACCTAATATTAAGCAGATTTTCATCGGACTCGGTGATGACTCCATTGATCAAGATGCTTTCGAACGCAAACTCTTCGTAATACGCAAGCAAGTTGAAAATACTGTCCGTGATTTAAACCTTGATCATGGCCATAGTTTCTATATACCCTCGCTATCTACACGCACTTTAGTTTATAAAGGCATGTTATTAGCGAACCAAGTAGGCTCATACTACCCTGATCTGCTTGATGAACGCCTTGATAGCTCAATGGCCTTGGTTCATCAACGTTTTTCTACTAACACCTTCCCAACCTGGGATAGAGCCCATCCTTTCCGCATGATTGCGCATAACGGTGAAATCAATACCTTGCGAGGCAATGTCAATGGCATGGCCGCACGCCGTCATTCTATCGCTTCCAAGGTTTTAGGTGATGACGTACACAAATTATGGCCACTCATCGCCGAAGGTCAATCAGACTCTGCTTGTTTTGATAATGCATTAGAACTATTAGTAGCTGGCGGCTATACGCTAGCTCATGCCATGATGCTGCTAATCCCAGAAGCCTGGGCAGGCAATGTGTTGATGGATGAAAAACTACGAGCCTTCTATGAATATAATGCTGCCCTCATGGAACCATGGGACGGCCCTGCCGCCATCGCTTTCACTGATGGTCGTCAAATCGGCGCCACATTAGATCGTAATGGCCTGCGCCCTGCCCGCTATATAGTAACCGATGACGATTTCGTTATCATGGCATCAGAAATGGGGGTATTAGACATACCTCAACATAAAATCATCAAGAAATGGCGTTTACAGCCAGGTAAAATGTTGATGATTGATACCCTGCAAGGACGTATCATTGACGATGCTGAACTAAAAGCTGAATTAGCTCACTTACACCCTTACTCAGACTGGCTAGACAAGACACAAATCTTACTATCCAAACTACCAACTGAAGTATCAGCGATGGCACCCGATGCCGATACGCTAATGGATAGGCAGCAAGCTTTTGGCTATACACGGGAAGATATAGAATTCATCCTAAAACCTATGGCAATAACTGGGCTAGAAGCGATTAGCTCTATGGGTATCGATGCAGCGCTTGCGGTATTATCACAGCGCCCTCGCATGCTGTACGATTATTTCAAACAAGGTTTTGCCCAAGTGACCAACCCAGCGATAGATCCTATTCGTGAAGAATTGGTGATGTCATTGATTTCACTTATTGGTCCACGCCCTAATTTACTAGGCTTGGATGAAGGCGGCACGCATATGCGTCTCGAAGTCGACCAACCTATTCTGACTAATCAAGACTTAGAGAAAATTCGCCGCATTGAAGCGAAAACCGGCGGTGTATTTAAAACCAAAACCTTAACGCTATGCTATCCATCCGATTTGGGTAGCCAAGGCATGGAAGGCGCACTGGACAAACTATGTTCTGCGGCCAAACAAGCGGTTATTGATGGTAACAACATTCTGGCACTTTCTGACAGAGACCTAGATGCTGCACATGTTGCCATCCCGGCATTACTCGCAACTTCGGCGGTACATCACTATTTAACCTTAGAAGGCCTAAGAACTAGAGTAGGCTTAGTCATCGAAACAGGTGAAGCTCGCGAAGTTCATCATTTTGCTTTATTAGCGGCTTATGGTGCCGAAGCCATAAATCCTTATCTGGCATTAGACACATTAAGCGGCTTGTGCACTGAGATTGTTGGCTTAACAGAATATGAAGCGCATAAACATTATGTCAAGGCGGTTTCTAAAGGCTTGCTAAAAGTAATGTCTAAAATGGGCATTTCAACTTATCAATCTTATTGTGGCGCACAAATTTTCAATGCTATAGGCTTGTCTGAACCATTCCTAGATCGTTATTTCACGGGCACCACTAGTACGACTGAAGGCGCAGGTTTAGCAGAAATCAGCGAAGAAACTATTCGTCGTCATCGCCTTGCTTTCGGTAACGCACCTTTATACCGCAATGCTTTAGATATAGGTGGTGAATATGCTTACCGCATACGTGGCGAAGCTCATACTTGGACGCCAGCGACCATCAGCACTTTGCAACATGCTACCCGCACCAACAACCCTGATCTGTATGCTGATTTTTGCCGTTTAATCGATGAGCAAAACGAATCATTGCTGACCTTGCGTGGCTTAATGACCTTTAAAGAAGATGCCGATCCTGTGCCCTTAGAGGAAGTAGAATCTGCAGCAGATATCGTTAAGCGTTTTGCCACTGGTGCAATGTCTTTTGGTTCAATTTCTTATGAAGCGCATACCAACCTAGCCATCGCTATGAACCGTATTGGCGGAAAATCGAATACCGGAGAAGGTGGAGAACTTCCTGAACGTTTCAAAACCCTACCCAACGGCGATTCTATGCGTTCGGCGATCAAGCAAGTTGCTTCGGGTCGTTTTGGTGTAACTACCGAATATTTAGTCAATGCTGATGATATTCAAATTAAAATATCTCAAGGCGCAAAACCAGGCGAAGGTGGACAGTTACCAGGTCATAAAGTTGATGCTGTTATTGCTAAAGTTCGACATTCTACGCAAGGCGTAGGTTTAATATCGCCACCGCCTCATCATGATATTTATTCGATTGAAGATTTAGCTCAATTGATTCACGATTTGAAAAACGTCAATCCAGAAGCGCGCATCAGTGTTAAATTGGTTTCTGAAGTGGGTGTTGGTACGGTTGCAGCAGGCGTTTCTAAATCTCATGCAGATCATGTCACCATCTCCGGCTACGACGGCGGCACAGGCGCAAGCCCTATGACTTCTATCAAACACGCTGGTTTGCCATGGGAAATAGGCTTAGCTGAAACACATCAAACCTTAGTACTTAACAAACTGCGTGGCCGTATTGCCGTGCAAGTAGATGGTGGTTTACGCACAGGTCGCGATGTCATCATTGGTGCTTTACTAGGCGCAGATGAGTTTGGCTTTGCTACCGCACCATTGATTGTTTCAGGCTGCTTAATGATGCGTAAATGTCATTTAAATACCTGCCCTGTCGGTGTAGCTACACAAGATCCAGTACTGCGTAAACGCTTTACTGGACAGCCTGAACATGTCGTCAATTATTTCTTCATGGTTGCTGAAGATGTTAGGCAATGGATGGCCAAACTGGGCTTCCGTACCATTAATGAAATGGTCGGTCGTTCTGATAAATTGGATATGCAACGCGCCTTATCACACTGGAAAACTGACGGTTTAGACTTTAGTCGAATTTTCTACAAACCAGAAGTTGATGACGATACAGCGGTTTTTCATTGTGAAAGTCAAGATCATGGCTTAGAGCAAGCCTTAGATCATAGCTTAATTGCAGAGGCTCAACCTGCCCTAGAAAAAGGTCAGGCTGTCCAAATCAACACTCACGTCCGCAACGTGAACAGAACGGTAGGCGCCATGCTCTCCGGCCAAGTGGCTAAGCGATATGGTCACAAAGGCTTACCTGAAGACACTATTGCCATTAAAGCGACAGGTATTGCTGGACAAAGCTTTGGTGCTTTCTTAGCACAAGGCATTAGCATAGAGCTTGAAGGCGAAGGCAACGATTATGTTGGCAAAGGCATGAGCGGCGGACGCATTGCTATTTATCCACCTAAAGACTGCCCAATTGATCCTGCAGAAAACATTATCGTAGGCAATACCGTACTCTATGGTGCTATCAGTGGTGAATGTTATTTCAACGGGGTTGCTGGCGAGCGTTTTGCTGTACGTAATTCAGGTGCTCTTGCCGTTGTTGAAGGTGTAGGCGATCATGGTTGTGAATACATGACCGGTGGTGTTGTCGTGGTACTTGGTAAAACTGGGCGAAATTTTGCCGCCGGCATGTCTGGCGGTATCGCTTATGTCTTAGACGAAGAGCGTAGCTTTGATCAATTGTGCAATCTATCCATGGTAGAGCTAGAGCCCATACCAGAAGATGATGATGCTCTTGAGCTTCTTGCTCATCAAGGTGGTGATTTAGAAACGCATGGTCGTGTACATTTAATGTCCGACATGACGCGTCATGACGCACAACGCTTAAAACATTTGATTCAAAATCATAAACGCTATACGGGCAGCCCTAGAGCACAACAGATATTGGATCATTGGCAGCATTACTTGCCGCTGTTTGTTAAAGTAATGCCGGTCGATTACCGTGCAGCGCTTAAACAAATTAAAGCAGAACAAGCGTCCCTAACTGCGTAACCGTTTATTTAAAGAAGGTATTTAAAATGGGAAAACCCACTGGTTTTATGGAACTAGCGCGCACTGAACGGAGCTATGAAGCACCGAGTGATCGTATAAAACATTATCGAGAATTCACACTCGCTCCTAGCGACGAAAAAATGGCTGAACAAGGCTCACGCTGCATGGATTGCGGCATCCCTTTTTGCCATCAAAGCTGCCCTGTTAACAACATTATTCCTGAATGGAATGACGGCGTTTTTCATGGCAATTGGCAAGAAGCCTTAACTGTTTTACATAGCACTAATAACTTCCCAGAATTTACCGGAAGTATTTGCCCTGCGCCATGTGAAGCGGCTTGTACGTTGAATTTAACAGACCAGCCTGTCACCATTAAATCTATAGAGCGTGCCATTATCGATAAAGGCTGGGCAATGGGCTGGGTAAAACCACTTATTCCTGCGCAACGTTCAGGTAAACGCGTAGCTGTTATTGGTTCAGGCCCTGCTGGCATGGCTTGTGCACAACAGTTAGCGCGTGCCGGACATGATGTTGTGGTTTATGAAAAGAATGACCGTATCGGTGGCTTACTACGTTACGGCATTCCTGATTTCAAAATGGAAAAATCACACATAGACCGACGTATTGCGCAAATGCAAGCTGAAGGTGTGCGCTTTAGACCCAACAGCCATATCGGCACCGATATTCCCGTACAAAAAATACTCGATGACTTCGATGCTGTGGTATTAGCCGTTGGCTCAGAAAAGCCGCGTGATTTAGAAGTAGCAGGTCGCAATGATTTTCAGGGTGTTCATTATGCGATGGATTTCTTACGTCAGCAAAACAAACGTAATGCGGGCGACACCATCGCAGAAGATGTGGCTATTTCCGCAGCCGGTAAACATGTGGTTGTCATAGGCGGCGGCGACACAGGCTCTGATTGCATAGGCACCTCTATACGCCAAGGCGCCTTATCCGTTGTGCAATTGGAAATTTTGCCTAAGCCTCCTGAAAAAGAAAATAAATTAACAACCTGGCCAAACTGGCCAAACAAGTTACGTACTACTACCTCACACGACGAGGGTATCAAGCACCGTTATTGGAGTGCCAATACCCAAAGCGTGACTGGCAAAGAAGGCGTGATCACTCACTTGAATGCCGTAGAAGTCGAATGGAAACAAGAAGGTGGTCAATGGAAAATGTCAGATAAAGAAGGCAGTGCTTTTGCCTTAGATGCTGACTTAGTGCTATTGGCGATGGGCTTTGTGCATCCGGTACATGAAGGCTTGTTAAAGCAATTAGGTGTTGAACTTGACGGACGTGGTCAAATTAAAGCCACCGAAAAACAATACAGCACTAGCGTTAACAAAGTATTCGCAGCAGGTGATGGTCGTCGTGGACAATCATTAGTGGTCTGGGCAATACGCGAAGGCCGACAAGCTGCTAGAGCCGTAGATGAATTTTTGATGGGCTCATCAGAACTACCTAGATAGTATTAACGCGCTAAACTCCTTATAAAGAGTGAATAAACATTCGTTTTATTCACTCTGCTAGCATCAACTACACATCAGCCTATTGCAATAGGCTGATGATGTTGGCTAAATCCCTCTTCATTGCTCCATGTTCATTTTCTTATATTGAGCAACAATAAAGCTGCCGCCCAAGGCTAATCATTAAATAGGTTCTATGTGAACGTAGTGGGTAAATCGTTATTCTGGAGTAATCAAATCACGCACCCGTCACCCCCATAGCCCATGCCGTAATGACACGAATTAGGAGGCTTTCAGGTGGAAAAGGCTCGCGAATACATTCATCATGGTTCTGAGGTATATATCAACCTCTAATAGAAACCGAATATATGGCGGCATATCTTGATTATTATCGATTGCACTTAGGAGATGAATGTAAGAAACTAAGCCTGAAGAAACACCCCGCTACAGTTATGTAGCACTCTATTAATATTTCACTTAAAAGGATCATTATGTTGTTTTCTAACTCAACAAAATTAAAATTACCGCTCTATATTTGTATCCTATCGGCGTTATTAGCTCCAGCAATCAGCCAAGCAAACACAGAGATTGCAATGGCTGTCACAGAAACTGGAACCATAGCGGCTACTAAAGCAGCCGATCAAAAAGCGGCACTTGCAAAGAAAGCGGCAGACAGAAAAAAAGCAGCTGAAGCACAAAAAGCGGCTGAAGCAGCAAAACTAAGTACTGAACACAAAATACCAGAGCTTAATGAATCGGCAAAGTAGGCTTTAAGAGTTAGGGTAAAGAATTCACTCTAACTTTGAATTCTTTACCCAGCATAAAAAAGGCATTAACTTTGCGGGTATCATTTAGGGCTCACCTGTTTTACGATTATGGCCAGGCCTAAGTTGCACAGTAAAAAACTATAAGTTTCATGATAAACGCTCTAACTACGACATATACATCCTTGTATTCTGGACCCCAGTAGTAGCGGTCGGGCACTGGTTTTTCGTGCCCGACATTTTGTGCTAGTATGAGACGTTAGGTTAACGATAGAAAGTTAGCCTAACCTACAGGACTTCGCGCCCGGTATGACGGATATAGAGCCCTTATCTTTTTACTGCCATTTCGTAGCTGTCAATTGAGACAATAACACGGCTACTTTATGACGACACAAGTGATATCCAATAAAAACTAATTCTGAACCCTTAGCCATTTTGGGAGTTAGTGAGGGACTCATTACTAAGCGCGTTCGTACACCTTGCACTAACACCGACTGCTCTGCCTGCTCCGCCTGAATAAAACCTTTAATCCGTAATATCGGCTCAGCTTTAGCTGTTTCAATCAAGGCAGCTTTAAGCACTTCAGGTTGTTGCGGTTGAGAACTGCGTAATACAAACGATAACCAGCCGGGATCTTGTTCATGAAAATGCTTATGTGTGGCTAGACCATGACTATGCTGAGCTAAACCTGAATGCGCATGTCCATCTACCCTAGCCTGATTGCTTAAAGGCTGCATTGCTACATCAGGCATAGTAGCAACTGGGCTATAACGATGTTGATGTAGACTTAAGGTCGGTTGATGTAACCGTAAACCTAAAGCTAAACGACTGTCTAATTTAGCTTGATAAGCCAATTCCAAAAAACGTACTTTAGGCGCTCTAGCGCGTATCCGCGTTTCTGCGAGCAACAAGGCATCTTCATCTAAATCGTCAATTTTATTCAACACCACCACATCAGCATATTCGAGTTGTTGAGCGAAAAGACTCGCAACAGCGGCTTGCGCATCAGTGGAGGTTAAGAGTTCTTCGAATTCATCGCCTAATAATAATGGTGTATCAACGACGGCTAAGGTGGCATCCAAAATAAAATGCTGGGCTAATTCGTTACTTTGCAATAGCTCCATTACCGCGGTAGGCAAAGCCAAGCCCGAAGTTTCAATCAAGACATGATCAATCTGGGCCCGACGTTCGGCTATAGCCAGTAAAATCGGCACAAAGCGCTGATCATCACCATAAGCAATCAAACCGTAGGGAAAGTCATGTATCTGTATATGTTCCAAGCCCTCGGCATTAGCACGAATTAACACGCCATCAATCGCCACTTCACCGAATTCATTAATTAATAAAGCCAAACGTCGATTTTGTTTAGCCTTGATTAAATTACTCAGTAAGGTGGTTTTACCCGAGCCTAAAAAACCAGTGACTATGGTGACAGGAATTAAGGTATTCATGACTTAAGCAGAGACGTTATTCAGTTGCTCTAGGACGGCAGCGAAGCTTGGACATAGACTTACTGCTGGATAAGCTAGTTGTGGTCGTTGAATCACCAACAATGGAATATTAAGGGTTTGAGTAGCGACTGCCTTAGCCTGAAAGCCACCAACTAGGCCTGAATCTTTAGTAACTACGCAATCAATTGCCCAATCACGCCATAGCGCTTCATTGAAAGCCTCTGAGAACGGGCCTTGCATGGCGCAGATTTGACTACGCGGAATGCCCAGATCAATCGCACGTTGAATAAATTCAGGTTCTGCGGTCACCCGTACAAACCAAGTCACCATGTCGGCACCCGGCGCTTTAAGAAAAGTCGCTAAATCTTTAGAGCCGGTACTTAAAAACACCCGCTGACTGTTTGCTATGGCTTGCTCTGCGGCCTGTTCGGTAGACTCACAAAGTAGACCAGCTTCTGGCGTATAAGCACTAGCACGCTCATAGCGCAAATAAGGTAAAGCCAGTGTTTTCGATAAACCCATTAATTGCTCAGACATTAAACAGGCATAAGGATGAGTAGCATCAATCAAGCCTAGCGCTTGATACTGTTGCAGCGCTTGTTTCCGGGCTTCGACGCCTTGCTGACCTTTCCATACAGAAACACCTTGGCAAGCTTTCGCGGCCAATTCACTACCATAATCTGTGGCTGTAGATATAACGACTGGATAGCCCTGCTCTGCTAGGGTTTTAGCTAAGGCATTGCCGTCACTGGTACCAGAAAAAATCCACCAAGCATGACTGGGTATCTCATCTATAACAGGTACAACTGCTGGCGCAGTCCAAGCGTTATAACCGCGCGGAGTAAAAATAAACTCACGTTTACGCTGGGTATAACGATTGCCGATAACAATGGTCGTCAACATATCAAACTGCAAGGATGGTAAATCTTGCAAATAATGAATGCTGACCTGTTGATCAGGCCTATAGGCGTTACGCACCACACCGCACAAGGTTTTAGGGTCTTTAGCTGCCAGCATGATCGCCAAAATACGATAAACGCCTTCTACACGACCGGCACTTTGCACGTTATATAACACACAAGCCAAATCAGCTTCAGCAATATGCCTACCGCGTTGCTCTATCCAATCCCAAGGACATAATAAATCCGATAAGCTTAAGGTAGCAAAATCATGCGATAAAGGCGAACCTAATAAAGAAGCGCAGGCATTAGCCGAGGTAATGCCTGGTATGACATTAACTTGGTAAACATCATCGTCACGCATTTCATCAAACGCTAAAGCGGCCATGGCATAAATACCGATATCGCCACTAGAAATTAATGCTACCTTAGCCCCACTACGGGCTTTTTCTATCGCTAGTAAGGCACGTTCGCGTTCTTGAGTTAAAGGTGGTGTATGAATTTCTTTACCTTGTATCCATGGACTAATCCAACGCAAATACAATTCATAACCGACAATCACGTCACTGTCTTGCAAAGCTGCCACCGCGCGCGGCACGATCAAATCGGCAAAGCCAGGGCCTACCGATACTAAATTTAAAACACCTGTCATGTTATTGCTTAGTCCTATTATTTTTTACTACTATCCTGTTTGTTGCGGGCATTATAACCTGAGTTGAAGATAAGCCGCGTTGGTTGGGCTGCATCTTTTTGCAACCTAACATTATTGCCGAGTATTGTTAGGTTAACGATAAAGCCGTTAACCTAACCTAACCTACGCAACTCTCAATGCCCGTTATTCTGGCATGGACTGCCGGAATCTAGTTGCCATGGAGGGTGAGGCACATCACTATTAGTTTCATAATACGCACTCTCACATTTGATATGAACATCCTTGTATTCTGGATCCCGGCAGTCCATCCGGGATGACGAATGAGGTGCTTTTCAGGTACTTAGTATGTGTACTTATCGGTTTTATTTTATTTACCCACTACGATTTACATAGCCGAGTATTGCTTTATTTGGATCAATTATTCCGAATGATCAACGCCTGCTTCAGCAAACGTGGCCATTTCATTTAAAAACAACACGGCTGATTGCAGTAACGGATAAGCTAAAGCAATAGCCGACCCTTCACCTAAACGTAGATTTAAATTCAATAAAGCCTTGACCTTAAAATGTTCCAATAAAGCTTGATGACCTTGCTCACTAGAAACATGGCTAAACACACAATAGTCCAATACTTGCGGATAGAGTTTACTGGCAACTAATAATGCAGCGCAGGCAATAAAACCATCGACCATAATCAACATACCTGATTCAGCGGCTTGTAGGAAAGCACCCACCATCATGGCGATCTCATAGCCCCCAAAGGTCGCTAGGACAGCTAAGGGCTGGTCCATAGTGCCATGATGAGTTAAAGCCTGTTGCAGAATACTAAGCTTTTGCTGTAATTGCAGGTCATCTAAACCTGTGCCACGACCTACACATTGCGCTAATGGTAACCCTGTTAAACAGTGCATCAACAAGGCAGCAGATGAGGTATTGCCTAT